>CAZQVG010000010.1:0-16973 GCA_964596705.1 Candidatus Woesearchaeota archaeon
CTCTATAATAATCAATCATTGGTTTAATTGCAAATATGATTGCCAGAATTAAAAACCACCAAGCACTAACAGTATGCACCCAGTTCATCGCAGCACTCCAAATTCTTAAAATAAACAAAGTAAATGCCGCAACAGAAAGTTTTACCAATGACATTTCCCACCATTTTAAGTTAACGTCTTTCATTTAATCACCTCTTAATTTTTTGTTGGAAGTTCTTGCATCCCTTAATCATGCTCTGCAACATACAAAGTCTAAGGGCATCTGGAGAACTTCCACGTATCTAAAATAAAATTAAACCTTTATAACTATTTTGTTTTTATCTCTAAAATATCTAAATGCTTCAAAACATAATCCTTCCCTAGAACTTTCTTTGTTCTCACATCTATAGCCTTAATGAAATTTTTCCCAAAATCACTATGCAACCTATAAGCAAAATCTAAAGCAGTACTGCCTTCTTTCATTAAAAAACAGTCTGGCAAAACTCTGCCTTCACTATCCTCTAATTTACTAACTCCTCCAGGATGTATAGCTATTCTTTTCAGAATATTAAACACAACATAATCTAAAATTTCTTGCACACCACTAGGCAAACTATTCTCTCTAATAAACTCCAAAGCTTTTTCTTGTTTCTCATTTAAAATTCCTACAACCTTAAACTCTTTCTCCCCAGGGATATATTTAATTAAACCCTGTTTAGCAGCTTCTTTTAAAGCAAGTTCAGATTCTGCAGAACAACCAATTATCTCATACTCTGGAAATTCTTTTTTTAATCTCTCTAAATTCTCTTTTGCACCAGGAACATCAATTTTGTTTGCTGCAATAATCATTGGTTTTGCTTTTTTACGTAAAGCACTTGCTAATTTCATTAAATCCTCTTCATTCCATTTTGTACAATCGCTATCAAGGTTTTTAACAGCTTGACTAACCATCTCTTCACTCACCCTTAACCCAGATAATTGTTTTGCTAATGCTTTCACAATATTTTTTCCCTCATATTTAACACTTCTAGAAAACTTCTCCCAGCCTTTCTTTAATATATTCAAAAACCACATATCTAATTCAAATTCTAAAAACTTAACATCTTCTGCAGGATCATGAGAAAGTGCATTTACTGCTTCACCTTTTTCATTTGTACTTCCAGAAACATCTATAACATGAATTAATGCATCTGCCTGATTTAAATCATCTAAAAACTGATTCCCTAATCCTTTTCCTTCATAAGCTCCTGGAACTAATCCTGCCACATCCAACAATTCAACAGGAACAAACCTGTACTCTCCTAGCACATAACCCTCTCTTGGGTTTGCAACTTTATTAAATTCTCTTGCTACATCTTTTATCTTAACATGTCCTGCTCCAGTATTTGGTTTTATTGTAGCAAATGGATAATTAGCTATTTCAACCTCAGCTAAAGTCATACTCTTAAAAAACGTTGATTTTCCAACATTCGGTTTTCCAACAATTCCAACTAACATAAAGAAAAGAATGGAACTAATTATTTAAAAGATTATCTAACATACTTTTCCATTTCTTCCAAAACATCTAAGTAATCCCTCTCAATAACTTCTCCGCCATCTGGTCTAAATACAACATATCCGCTTTCTGGAGAAAGGTTCTCTATAATCTGATCTACATGTCTTTCACCAACCATGACACCTACAGTATCACCAAAAGCAGGGTGATTTTCTAAATAATCTGCCATATCAACACTTCTTTCATATGCCACTTCTTTTATTCTCCTCATTATAGATTCGGCCCAACCAGGAAACTTCTTCATATTCTCTGCAAGCTTAGCAGTTAATCTAACTTTTTCACTATTATCTATACCAACTAACTCTACGCCGGGATAAGCTAAAGCAACTAAACTAACTCCATGACTCAAATAATTCTCTGCATTAACTTTATCCCATTCTCCCTTTGAAGCATAATAGTATTCATTTCTAATAGGACTTTCTTCATCAATAGTTTCAACACTTCCATCAAATCTCCCCTCTAGGCCTAATTCATTGAAAACTTTATCCTCAACTAATTCTGAAAAAGCTTTAGAAGCATTTCTGCGTAAATCTATGTCTAAATGATTATAATCAGAAGCAATGATATAGAATCTTTCATTTTGAGAGTCTTTCCACTCTTTAATCTCTCCATATTCATCAAGAATACTCTCTATAGATGTTTTTCTTTCATCATTATTGCTCTGCAAACTTCCAGCATTTACACTAGTTAAACCAATTAGAGCTGCAGCAATATAAGGTAAAATTCTTTTCATCATTTTAATTTAAATTTGATATCTTACTTTATAAACCTTTCGTTTTGTTACTACTAGAAAAAAATAACAAAATATTACACAAAACTTTTAAATTAACTAAAACAAAATTAAAAAATGGCGTTTATCTTTGGACATTTAGTTGGTGCTTGGGTAGTAGGTTTAATTCTGCAAAAAATTATGAATAAAAAATTTTCAAAATATGAATGGACAATATTATTCCTTGGGGGAATCTTACCCGACATAGATTATTTATTCCAAGCCATCCTAAACATACCATTTCATAGGACATTAACACACTCATTACTATTTGCACTATTATCTTTTATATTTGCAAAATTATTCCTAAAACAAAGGTATTATTTGTTCCCAGTTGGAATTTTAGTGCATCTATTTTTAGATTTATTTAGTGGACCAGGAATAATGTTATTCTGGCCATACAATGATTGGGTTTATATTTATCAAACAACACAATCAATCTACATATTTAGAGAGATTTCATTAGCATTTATAGACATGTTTTTAGGATTTTTCTGGTTTGTTTATCTTTATGTAAAAGGAAACTTAAGTTTTATAAATAGTTGATAATTCCCCAAAACAAAATGGATGACTATTATGCACCAAGTGAATTCAAAAATGACTTAATAAACTTTGGAAAAACAATTCTATACATGTTGCCTTTTTATTTAATGTCTCCAACACTTAAACCAGCAATAGAATCTCAGCCAAATAATTTAGAACAAACAATTCTTTTAGATCATCCGGCGATCTTACCCGAAGAAATAACATTATATGAACCAGAAGATTCAACTCGAAAACTTTAAAAATAATCTTATTTAAACATTTCTTAGCGGGCCCGTAGCTTAGTCTGGTTTATAGCACTGGTCTTATATGACGGTTTTTGGTTTTCTAACCAAAGGCTTGCTAAGTACACCAGAGGTCGCCGGTTCAAATCCGGCCGGGCCCACGCCCTTTCACAAAAAGTTTTTTGCATAAATAAATAGGAAAATTTAAAAAGGCTTAATTTTCTCAAAATTAACATGCTCCTGTAGTGTAGTCCGGTCCAGCATTCGGGCCTTTCGCGCCCGAGACCCGGGTTCAAATCCCGGCGGGAGCATACATTATTCTAGAAAACTATATTAATAAGGACCATTAAAATATTTATATGGGAATTACACTATCAAGGCCAGCAGTTTATATTCCAAAAGACGTTATTACCAATAGCTTCTTAGAAAGTATAATAGAAACAACAGATGAATGGATAGTTAAACGGAGCGGAATTAGAGAAAGAAGAATTTCTTTAGATTTGGGGATAAAAGAGATGGGAGCAATTGCTGCAGAAAGAGTATTAGAAAAAAATCTAATTTTAGGACAAGAAATTGACGAAGTAATCTTTGCTACAAATCTACATGATGAAAATAAAGAGTTTCCTTGTCATGCAAGTTACGTTGCAAATCAAATTGGTTCTCCAGAAGCTGCAATATCTGATATTGGAGCAGGATGTTCTGGTCTAGTTTATGCTATAAGACAAGCATATAATAACATGGTTGCAGATCAAAACTTAACGAGGGTTTTAGTTGTAGGCGGAGAAAGATTAACAGGTATGACAGACTATAATGATCGAACTACATGTTTCTTATTTGGTGATGGGGCAGGAGCATATTTATTAGAAAGGTCAGAATGTGAAGAAGGAATAATTAACAACGTAATAGGAGGCAAATCCGATAATGGAAGTGAAAATTTTCCTTCGGGTGATCTATCTTTGGAAAGCAAGATAGGATATAGACTAATCTCGGACGGGAAGGGAGGTCTCAAGAGGATTACTTCATACCAAAATTTTCTCGTTATGAATGGAAGAGAAGTTTTTGAGTTTGCAGCTCCGATAATGGAATATGGAGTAAAAAAAGTTCTTGAAGGGACAGATTACGAATTAAAAGATGTTGATGTAATAATTCCTCATGGGGCAAATATAAGAATTATCAATCGTGCTTACGATAGATTAAAAAGAGAAGGTTTCAACGGAATAATTTATACTAATCTGGAAAGATATGGAAACACTTCTACAGCCTCTATCCCAATTGCAGCAAATGAAGCGTTCAAAAGGGGAATAATAAAAAGAGGGAGTTTGGTTATTAATATTGCTTTTGGCGCAGGGTTTACTTGGGGTGCAAATTTATATAGGGCAATTTCATAAAAGTTTAATAAGATAGAAAGATTTATAAAACCCCTATTAACTTTGAAAAACATTAAAATGAAGAGAAGTTCAAGACGTTGGAAAAAGAAAAGACAAATGCGTTGGAAATGGCAACGTAAAAGAATGAGGAAAGAAAAGAGAAAGAGAAAGAGAATGAGAAGTTAATTTCGATAATCTTTTATACTTTTAAATTTATTTTTTATTATGAAAAGAGGTGCAATAGCAATAATAGTTCTAACCTTTTGGACAAGTGATAGAGAATAGTTGTAGCTTTTGATGAACAACAAAGAAGAAGCATACCCAGTGAACCATCAAATCTTTTTGATCTAAGAACCCACTTAGGCATTGAAAATCCTCCAGATGAAGAACCAGATCCAACTCAACCATTTGCCCCAGAATAAATTAATATTTATCCAAATCCCGCAAAAGACACTATAAATATAGATACAAAGGTTTATATTCCGAGTTATCCCTTAATTTATATAACCTACAAGGGGAATTACTAAATACTCTAACAATAATGCCCTCATTAACACCAACAACCATAAATTGGGGACTAAAAGATAGAAATAACCAAGAATTGCCTGCTGGAACATATTTAATAAGACTAAATTCCCCTGAATATATAATTCCAAAGGATAATTCTATAAGAAAGTTAACAATTACAAGATAATTTGGATAGAAACCTTTATAAATAAGTTATATCCACTAACAACACAAGTTTTGTGACGGAGAGATCATGCCCTCTCCCGAGAATTTTCATGAGTGCTTAATCATTAGTATTAAGTATGATGTATGAGCAGAACAATAGTTAGTAGAGCTAACTGTCAATTTTTCTGCGACTAACTAATTCCCGTTGATCCTGCGGGAGGCTACTGCTATTGGAATCCGAATTAGACATGCAAGTCAGGGGTCCTTGTGACACCGGCGAAAGGCTCAGTAACACGTCGATAATCTGCCCTTAGGTTCGGGATAACCTCGGGAAACTGAGGATAAAACCGAATAGTGGATTGGTGCTGGAAGGCTCTTTCCATGAAACGTAAGGCCTAAGGATGAGTCGGCGGCTGATTAGGCTGTTGGTGAGGTAACGGCTCACCAAACCGACAATCAGTAGGGGAGATGAGAGTCTTGGCCCCGAGAAGGACACTGAGATACTGGTCCTAGCCCTAAGGGGTGCAGCAGTCACGGAACCTTTACAATGCGCGAAAGCGTGATAAGGGGATTCCAAGTGCTTTGTCAATGACAAGGCTTTTGCCAAGTGTAAGTAGCTTGGCGAATAAGTGGTGGGTAAGACTGGTGCCAGCCGCCGCGGTAACACCATGCGCCACAAGTGGTAGCCATGTTTATTGGGTCTAAAGCGTTCGTAGCCGGTTCAGTAAATTTTATGTGAAATCGTTGGGCTTAACCTAACGGTGTGCATAAAACACTGCTGGACTTGAGACCGGGAGGAGGCAGAGGTATTCCAGGGGGAGCGGTAAAATGTTATAATCCCTGGAGGACCACCAGTGGCGAAGGCTTCTGTCTAGAACGGGTCTGACGGTGAGGAACGAAGGCCAGGGGAGCGAACCGGATTAGATACCCGAGTAGTCCTGGCTGTAAACGCTGCGTGCTGGGTGGTGCAAATTCCCTGAGGATTTGCAGCGCCTAAGCGAAGGTGTTAAGCACGCCACCTGGGAAGTATAGTCGCAAGACCGAAACTTAAAGGAATTGGCGGGGGCTCGCTACAAGGGGTGCGGCGTGCGGTTTAATCTAATTATACGCAGAGAATCTCACCAGGAGCGACGGCAGGATGAAGGTCAGATTGAAGGTTTTACCTGACAAGCCGAGAGGTGGTGCATGGCCGCCGTCAGTTCGTGCCGTAAGGTGTTGCGTTAAGTCGTACAACGAACGAGACCCATGCCTACATTTGCCAGCATGTTCTCCGGAATGAATGGGCACAATGTAGGGACTGCCTTCGAAAGGAGGAGGAAGGTGTGGGCAACGGTAGGTCTGTATGCCCCGAATCTCCTGGGCTACACGCGCGCAACAATGGTGGGGACAATGGGATGCAACTCCGAGAGGAGAAGCTAAGCCTCTAAACCCTATCCTAGTCTAGATTGAGGGCTGTAACTTGCCCTCATGACACTGGAATCCCTAGTAATCGGACTTCAACACGGTCCGGTGAACACGTCCCCGAGCCTTGCACACACTGCCCGTCAAGCCAACCGAGCAGGGCTTTGGTGAGGATTGGTTTTTTGACCAATTCGAATCTAAGTTCAGCAAGGTGGGTTAAGTCGACACAAGGTATCCGTAGGGGAACCTGCGGATGGATCACCTCCTATTTTTTTATCTCTACTAACATGTTTAGATGCTCATACATTGTACTGGGCCCATAGTCTAGTGGTAAAACAGGGCGTTTGCACCGCCCAGTCCCGGGTTCGATTCCCGGTGGGTCCATTTTTCCAATTAGGAAATATGCAGCTCAGACAACCTAGTGTTTCTGGGCGAAGGTCTTTATACTCTAAAGACGTGCATAGGCAACATATCCTTGGTTTCTCACGCCATTAGGTGGATGACTTGGCTCGGGTTGCCGATGAAGACTGTGGCAAGCTGCATTATGCTTGGGCAAGGTGCATGCAGCCTTTGAACCCAAGATCGTTGAATGGGACTTCCTGTCCTTTGGACGATCGTTTTTACGATGGGGAACGCGGGGGATTGAAACGTCTTAGTACCCGCAGGAAAAGAAATCAAATGAGATGCGGTGAGTAACAGCGAGCGAAAACCGCACAGGGCAAACTGAATCCTATGCCGAAAGGTATGGGAGATGTGGTGTTTGGGCTAGTCTTTTATCCTCGTTGAAGAACTCAAAGTCTCCTGGAAAGGAGCGCCTTAGAGGGTGATAGCCCCGTAGAGGTAATTCAGCAGGATTTTGACTAGTTCCAGAGTAGGGCGCATTGGAAATTGCGTCTGAATATGGGAGCCATCAACTTCCAACCCTAAATACAAACCGAGACCGATAGCGAACAAGTACCGTGAGGGAAAGTTGAAAAGTACCTGTAAAAGGGAGTGAAAAGACCTGAAACCTAATGGTTACGGTATGATGCTGCTCTTCGGGGTTGCATCGTACGTTTAGAATAACGGGCCAGGGAGTGTATCTGAGTGGCGAGGATAAGTGTTTCAAGCACGTATCCATAGCGAAAGCGATTTCCCGCAGGCAACGAGGGGAGAGGTACTAATCTGCCTTTAGTCACTTGGGTACTACCCGAAACCGGGCGATCTATCCGTGGGCAAGGTGAAGCGGGGGTAAAACCTCGTGGAGGCCTGAAGAGGTGCTGTGGACAAGCGTTCTTATGACCTGCGGATAGGGGTGAAAAGCCAATCGAGCCCGGTAATAGCTGGTTCCTGCCAAAATAGGCCGAAGTCTAGTCTTGGAGGAGATGGTAGTGGCTGTAGAGCTACGGATTTGGGATTTTGGGGGAGAAATCCCTCGGTCTCTTGTTCAACTCCGAAGGTCACTACATCGTAGAATCCGGGAAACGCCGGGCCGCGGTAAGCGTGGTTCGGGAGAGGGGAACAACCCAGACTACAGTTAAGGTCCTTAAGTACTGATTAAGTGTTAAAGGGTGAAAGGTGTACAATACCTAAGACAGATGGGAGGTAAGCTTAGAAGCAGCTATCCTTTAAAGAAAGCGTAACAGCTCACCATTCTAGGTATTGTGCCCTGAAAATGGACGGGGCTAAATCAGTCACCGATACTGTAGACATCCTTCATAGGATTGTGGTAGGCAGGCGTTCCGCTTGAGAAGAAGCTTTTCCGCGAGGGGAAGTGGATCGAGTGGAAATGAAAATCCTGGCGGTAGTAGGATCTGTACATGGTGAGAATCCATGATACCGGAAGGGCAAGGGTTTCTTGGCAACGCAGTTCAGCCAAGAGTAAGTCGATCCTAACCTAACTCGTAAATGAGGCATGGGAAAGGGAAAACGGTTAAGATTCCGTTACTACCTAGGTACTCGGCGACGAAAGCATTGCTTCCAACGGTTGGGGCTAAACCAACACATCTTGTCTGGTGTGTTAACTAGGATAAGTCAGGCGAGTATCATCATGATGAGACCCTGATTAAACCTAGGAATAATAGGCCGTATGGTTTATTTGGTTGAGGCCTCGACCCCGTGAAAAGGAAACAATGAAGGATCCTAGGTAATCGTACCCAGAACCGGCACAGGTGCCCCTAGGTGAGGAACCTAAGGTATGAGGGAGTAATCCTACTAAGGGAATTCGGCAAATTAGTCCTGTATCCTTGGTATGAGGGATCCCTGCGATTGTTCTCGTATGAGGGCGATTACAGGGCGCAGTGACAAGGGAGGCCCGACTGTTTAACAAAAACGTAACTGACTGCCAGCCTGCAAAGGTGTGTATAGTCAGTGACGTCTGCCCAGTGCCAGTACTTAAAAGCTCGTTCCAACGAGCCTAAGAGCTGGTAAACGGCGGGAATAACTATAATTCTCTTAAGGTAGCGTAATGCCTTGTCGTTTTAATGACGACGTGCATGAAAGGCGTAACGAGGTCTCCACTGTCCCTAGTAGGAATCCCCCGAACACACCATACTGGTGCAAAGGCCAGTGACCTCCAGTGGGAAGCTTAGACCCCGTAGAACTTCACTACAGTCAGTTGCTGTAATGTGGGTTTTGTCGTGCAGTATAGGTGGGAGTTGTTAAAGCTTAGACGCCAGTTTAAGTGTAGACGCAAGTGAGATACCACCCTTCAAAACTTACATTACTCACTTCTCGAAAAGGGAAGGACACCAATTGATGGGTAGTTTCGCTGGGGCGGTAGCCAGCTGAAAAGATATCAGCAGGGCCCTAAGGTTGGCTCAGTCGGGTCAGAAATCCGATGTGGAGTGCAAGAGCAAAAGCCAGCCTGACTGTGTCTCGAATTATAAGAGACGCAGCGACGAAAGTCGGGTCTAGCGAACCCTCGTGTCCTTATTGATGAGGGCCGAGGCAGACAGAAAAGCTATCTCGGGGATAACTGAGTGGTAGCGCCTAATAGCTCAAATTGACGGCGCTGTTTGCTACGACGATGTCGGCTCGACTCAACCTGGGCGTGCAGAAGCGCCCAAGGGTGGGGGTGTTCACCCATTAAAGAGTCTCGTGAGCTGGGTTCAGAACGTTGTGAGACAGTTTGTTCGATATCTAGTGGAGGTGTTTAGTGTCTGAGAGGAAGGATCTTTTAGTACGAGAGGAACAAAGGTTCGTGGCCTCTGGTCCATCGGTTGTCCGACAGGGCAGGCCGAGCAGCTACGCCATAAGCGATAAGAGCTGAAAGCATCTAAGCTCGAAGCGCGCCTCAAAAAGAGACACTACAAGCGCCCGCAGAAGACGGGTTTGATAGGAGCGGCGTGTAAGTACCAAGGCAACGAGGTATTCAGCGTGCGCTTACTAAAAGCTTGGAAATAACTAAGGATATGTTGCTTATGCTTATTTTTTTATTTCTTTGAAATTTCTTTAAAACATTAAATTTATAAATCAGAATTCTAACAAAAATTAAAGTAGGCAAGTGCCTGACTATCCTGTCAATGGGAGGAAAGTCCACACACCATTTATCGGTCGCTTAATTTTAAGTCGGAGAAATCCGAGGCAACCGCTCAGAAACGGCACGGCCTTATACTGCTATAACCCATGATGTTGCGAAGCTTCTGGCAACAGAAGTGAGTTAACCAACTGAGAAGGTATAAGGATACGTTGAAACGGCGAGTCCCGACTGGTGCAAGTCGTTTGACGCTTAGTCGAATGTCAGGGGGCCTGTTCGTGAAAACGAAGGCCTAACAAAATGTGGCTTACACTTGCCTACACCTTTCTAAAATGAAAAAGTTAACAAAAGAATTTCTACAACAACCAACAATAGAAATAGCAAAACAGTTACTGGGCGCTTATTTAATTCACGAAACTAAAGATGGAAAAATAATTGGAAAGATTGTTGAAACTGAAGCATATTTAAAAGATGATCCTGCATCTCATTCTTTTCGTGGAAAAACAAAAAGAAACGCAATAATGTTTGATTCACCAGGCAAAGCATATGTTTATTTTACATACGGAATGTATCACTGTTTTAATATAGTCACAAACAAAAAAGATATTGGAGAAGCAGTTCTTATTAGAGCAATAGAACCAATTGAAGGATTAGAAATAATAAAAAAGAATAGAAAAAAAGATTCTAATTTATGTAATGGCCCCGCAAGATTAACAATGGCATTCAATATAACTAAAGAACATAACGGCACAGATTTAATCAATGGAAATTTAAGGATAATGCTTCCAAAAAAACCAGAAAATTTTGAGATAATTCAAACAACAAGAATAGGCATTACACAAGGTTCTAATTTTAAATATAGATTTTATATAAAAAACAACCCTCACGTTTCTAAACAATAACTTTATAAATAAATTAAATCTTAAAAATTCCTATGGCAGACAACAAAATACAATTACCTTCCAGTATGGGAGGATTAATAAGGTATTCAGATGAAGCTTCAACAAAAGTTCATATAAAACCTGGTACAGTGTTATTTTTCATAGTAATTATAATCCTTATAGAGATACTTCTACACACATATGGAGCAAGTTTACTAAGTTAAAATGTTTCCTGGAATGAATCCTAAACAAATGAATAAAATGATGCAACGTATGGGCATCAAACAAGAAGATATTCCAGCAACAGAAGTCATAATCAAAACACCTGAAAAAAATATTATAATAAAAAATCCATCAGTTGCAAAAATTGATATGATGGGCCAAAAAACTTTCCAAGTAATGGGAGATATAACTGAAGAATCTGCTATTTCTGAAGAAGATATAAAAACCGTTGCAGAGCAGGCAAATGTTTCTGAAGAAGAAGCAAAAAAAGCTTTAGAAGAAACAAATGGAGATCTTGCAGAAGCAATAATTAAACTAAATGAATAATCTTAAATAATATTTATAACTACTAAATATTAATGGAAACATTCCGAAATCTAGTTCTCCAAGCCAACAAGTACTTTAAACTAGCAGACCATATTGCCTACATAACCTACCCGATGCTAAAAGATGCAAAATTACTTCTAACAATAATAGATAACTTAAATAAATCCCTACAAACCGCCTTAGATGCATATTTATACTACGAAAGATTATATAAGAGAGTTTCAAATAACCCAAAAGATTTAAGATCTAAACTTGAAATATTTGAAAGGAGTGCAGGAAAAAGATATAATCTTCAAGATTACCAAAAATTAATTAAAGAGGTACACGAAATAATAAAAAAACATAAGGAAAGTCCAGTAGAATTTATAAAAAAAGATAAACTTGTTATATGTACAGAAGATTACAGAACGAAAGTTTTACAAATAGAAGATGCAAAAAATTACCTTGCAAAAGCAAAACCTTTTATATTAAAACTGAATAATATACTTAAAGAAGATGAGCTTACTAGAAGACGCTAAAGGAGAGATTAGAAGAGCAGATCATCTTATTTATGTTAGCTTAAAATACACTAGAACCTGCGACATTATGTTAAACATATTTAAGAGACTTATCGCAGCATTTGATTTTGCTATTTTAGCTTCTTTAGAAAAAGCAAAAGAAGAAAAGAAAGTTGATTTTATTCCAGAATCTCCGAATCTAAGAGCAGAAATGCTTTTAAGATTAAAAAGAAAATTCAAAAAATATCTTGATTTGTACTTTTTAATGGTTAAAATTGCAGAGTCTAGTTTCGATAGAAGAGAAGAATATAGAAAGCATGTTACAATGGTTTGCCACTTAGATAAAGGCAAAATACTAGAAGTTGATGTTCCAAAAATAATGGATTATTTTAGCTTAACAAAAGAATTTGTTTTGCTAGTGGAGGACTATATACAATGACCCACTATCTCGGGATCTTATCTGGAAAAGGAGGCGTAGCAAAAACAACTACCGCTGTTAATTTAAGTGCAGCCATGAATTATTTTGGTAGAGATGTAATCTTAATGGATGGTAATCTTTCAACTCCAAATGTTGGACTTCATTTAGGTGCTTCAGTAGTTCCAATTAATTTGCATCATGTTCTAAAAGGAAAAAACCACATAACAGAAGCAATGTATATGCATCCTTCCGGAATCAAAATAATACCTGCAGGGTTATCAATAAATGATCTAAAAAATGTACAACCTGAAAAATTAAAACAGGTTCTTCCACAATTAGATGGGTTAGCAGATGTAGTGGTAATTGATGGTGCTGCTGGGTTAGGTAGAGAAGCAATTTCTTTGATGAATGCAGTTAATAATTTGATAATTGTTACAAATCCAGAGCTTCCTGCACTTGCAGATGCACTAAAAACAATAAAGATTGCAGAAGATCTTGGGAAAAATGTTCGTGGTGTAGTTATAACTAAAACCGGCAATGATGGAGATATCTCTTTGCAAAACTTAAGAACAATACTTGAAAAACCAATACTGGCTGTAATTCCCCATGATAAAGCAATACGTCAAAGTCTAATAAAAAAAGATCCTGTTGTTTATACACATCCAAAAAGTAGGAGTGCGATAGCCTATAAAAAACTGGCTGCAAATCTTATTGGCATAGAATACAATGAGAAAGCAGAAAGTAAATTATCCGCTTTCTTGAGAAGATTAAAAGGCAACTAATCCAATTTTGTTTTCAAACTATCTTCTACTTCTTTCATTATTGAGTCATACATCTCAGCAAATTTTTCAGAAAGAAATTCTCCATGTTTTACATCATAATTAACAATATGATAAGAATTATCTCCATTCCTCACATCGATAGTTCTCCTGCATCTCATTGTCCCATCATAAGACCTGGTTACCACAGTCTCTCCATAGCTAGTCATTCCATCATACTCAATAATTTCATTACTACATCCAACTAAACTAGCCAACATAGAAACTCCTAGACTAAACCCAATTAACTTATCTCTTAAATCCATAATTAAAATTTTAGACTTCTGATTTTTAAACCTTTCCAAATAAAAACCAATAAATTTAAAAGTCAAAGATTTTAGCTATTTTTTAGTTTCTGGCGGTAATAGTATAGTGGTTAGTACGAGGGACTGTGGCTCCCTAGGCCGGGGTTCGATTCCCCGTTACCGCCCTTCTAAACAATGCACTATCATATCATATTAACAGAACTTTGTAATAGCCGATGTAAATATTGCTATGAAAAATCTCTAAATGAGTTTGATAATGGGTTAGATAAAAAATTTGATTTTGATTTTAATACTTCTCAAAAAACAAAAGTAGATATAAAAAAACTCAAAGAATTTTTAGCAAAAGACAAAAACCCAATCTTAATATTTTACGGAGGAGAACCATTATTGGAATTAGAAAAAATAAAACAAATTATGGACAATATAGACATCCCATATAGAATGCAAACTAATGGAAAATTATTACATCTTGTTCCAAAAGAATACCTAAACAGAATAACAAAAATACTAATTTCTATTGATGGAGATGAAGAAAGAACAGATTATAACAGAGGAAAAGGAACATATAAACTAGTTACAAAAAATATAGAACTAATAAGAAAAAACAACTACCAAGGAGAATTAGTTGCCCGTATGACAATCTCAGAATTCCCAGATCTATACAAACAAGTTTTACATCTTATAGACCTTGGATTCGACTCCATTCATTGGCAATTGGATGCTGCTTTTTACAAACATGACTATGATAAAGAACGATTCATAAAATTCTCAAATGAATATAACAAAAATGTTACACAACTAATAAATTACTGGGTTACCCAAATGAAATCTGGAAAAGTTCTAAAGATCTATCCATTTATTGGAATAACAGAATCCTTGCTAAAACAGCAAAAAACAAAACTAAGATGTGGTTCTGGTTATAAAAATTATACCATAACAACCGATGGCAATCTTGTAGCTTGCCCAATTATGTCTGGCATAAAAAACTTCTACGCTGGTGATTTAAACTCAGACCCAAACAACTTAAAACAATTTTATGTTTCAGGTATGTGTTCAAATTGCAAATATTTGGATATCTGTGGCGGCAGATGTTTATACGCAAATCAGGCAATGTTATGGCCAGAAGAAGGAATGAAATTAATCTGCAATAACACAATACACTTAATTGAAGAACTAAAAAAGAACCTTCCAACTATAAAAGAACTAATCAATAAAAATATAATCAAACTAGAAGACTTTGAATACGAGAAATATTTTGGTCCTGAAATTATTCCTTAATTCTATAGATAAATTTATATAGGTTCTCATTAAATTAATTACTATGAAAATTTGTGCTATTGGAGATCCACATGGGGACTTAGACAAGATTAAACAGATTCCTTTGTCTGGAGTAGACTTAATAATCTTAACAGGAGACCTGGGTAGTGCTAGCCTAATGCGTAAAATGGCTTTTGATAATATAGAAAGAAAAAAACAAGGTCTCCCAGAAATTGAATATCCTCCAACAAAAAGGAAAAAAGCATTTATGGAGGCGTAATTCTACTATTAAAATAATGAAATACCTTACGAGGTTTGCTCCAGTTTTCACAATTTTTGGGAATGTGGAATCTTCGAATTATGAAACTAGAAAACTCTCTAAGCATATTGGAATTGATTTGCCTTATTTATCAAACGACCTAAATTCATTGCCTGATGTTCGTGTAATAAACAATCGCATTGCTAATTTTGAAGGTATAAGAATGGGAGGATTAGAATATTTTGTAGATACAAATTGGGTTAGGGAGTTTAGACCTTCTAATTATAGAGAAAGTTTGAAGGATGCAAAAAAACAAACAGATAAAGCAAAAAAAGTTTTGCAGTGGTTTGATTCTTTAGATATTTTAGTTTGCCATCAGCCACTCTACGGAGTTTTAGATAAGGTTACTGCAAAATTTGCCCCAAAAAATTGGAAGGGCAAACATGCAGGAAGTAAAACGATTTTACAATACATTAAATCTAAATCCCCGAAATATGTTTTTTGTGGGCATATACATGAAGGCCAAGGAATGAAAAAAATTGGAAAAACAGAAGTTTATAATTTGGGAATTTGTGGCTATAAAATAATTGAGATATAAATTCAGAAAACTTTAAATACTTCTATAAACCAACAAAAATTAAAATGAAACTATTAACATATGAGGCTAAGGCGCAAGAAAGCGCTGGTTGTATTCATTGTTAATAGTGCAAACTCTATTTCTAATAATCTTACACAACTAGAGAGATTTCTGTTAAATGGCGATAGTAGTTTAGTGGTTAGAATATACGGTTGTGGTCCGTATGGCCCGGGTTCGATTCCCGGCTATCGCCCTATCACCCAAAACATATTTAAACTAATAAATCGGAGGTACTTATAATGGAATTACAACTGCCAAAAGGGATGCGGGATTTTTCACCAGAGGAAAAAATTTTACGAGACAATATTCAAAAAAAATTAATTAAGATCTTTGAAATTTATGGATTTAATCCATTAGAAACCCCAATAGTAGAAAGATTAGACGTTCTCTCAGCTAAATTTGTAGCAAGCTCAAGCTCAGACATAATGAAAGAAATTTTCAAACTTAAAGATCAGGGAAAAAGAGACCTTGGATTAAGATTTGATTTAACAGTTCCCCTTGCTAGATATGTTGCTATGAATCCAAACTTAAAACTCCCATTCAAAAGATACCAAATTGGAGAAGTATTTAGAGATGGCCCAATAAAATTAGGCAGATATAGAGAATTTTGGCAATGTGATGTAGATACAATAGGAACATCAAATATGATTGCAGATGCAGAACTAATAAAACTTGCTCTAGATGTTTTCTCAGAACTAAATATAGATGCTTATATTAAAGTAAATAACAGACAATTATTGATCTCACTATTAAAATATGCAGGAGTAAAAGAAAAAGACATAGAAAAAGCAGTAATTACTATAGATAAATTAGATAAAATTGGTGAAGCCGGAGTAAAAAAAGAACTAGAAGAATTTTTAGAAACTTCAACAATAAACAAAATAATTGAAATATTCAATCTAGAGGGAACTCCAAAACAAGTGCTAGTAAAACTACAACAACTAGACTTAGATGATGAAGGAACACAAGCAATACAAGATTTAAAAGAAGTATTTGGTTATTTTAATAAAACTCAACTAAACAATATTGAGTTAAGTTTATCTCTAGCAAGAGGATTCAATTATTATACTGGAACAATATTTGAAGGCTATCAAAGATCCGCTCAAGTCACTTCTTCAATCTGTGGAGGCGGAAGATACGATAATTTAATTGGAAATTATTCTGAAACCCAAAAAACAATCCCTGCAGTCGGAATTTCTTTTGGGCTAGATGTAATTGCAGAACTATTCAAACTAGAAGATCCCAAACTTCAAAAAACAAAAGTAAAAATTTACATTATTCCTATAAAAACTCAAAAAGCAGCTATGAAAGTCGCAGATAAATTAAGAAGAGAAGGAATAAAAACAGACATAGATCTAATTGGCAGAAGTATATCCAAAAATCTTGATTTCGTTGACAAACTTTCTATCCCTTATGCATTAATC
>CAZQVG010000011.1:0-15396 GCA_964596705.1 Candidatus Woesearchaeota archaeon
GCTTCATTATTAACCATAAAATATTCTATTGCATCTTTATATTGAGGCATTTTTTCTAAATAGAATTGTGCAATTCTATCTACATTCTTTGATTCGGCTATTGATTCATATTCTTTGATCTTTTTATGTGCCTTATACACTTCTTCATACCCTGAAACTTCAATAGGATCATACTCTAATAAATCCATAGCTATACCTAAAGCTCTTTCCTCAGAGGATACTAATTTATCCAATAACTCATCTAAACTCCCCTTACTTTTTTCAACAAATTCCTCTCTTGCTCCGCCCTCTATATTTTTAGCAGCAACAAAAACTCTATCAGAACCCGCTCCAATGAAAGCAGAAGGATAACTAAAGATCTCTGCACCAAGCATCTGCCTAACTTGAGGTTCATAATGAACTTTATCAAAGTTTTCTACAATATCTCTAAAATTAGCATATTTTTCAACTATTCCCTTATAAGAATCTAGATCTAGTGCCATTTTATCTACTATTAAATGACAACATTTATTTATAAAACTTTCGGTTCAGGCATCTCCTCTCTATAACCGCAGTTCTTACAATATTTTACAAAATAAAGCCCATCTTCAAATTTATGTTGGCCTTCATGCAATTCATGCCCACATTCAGGACAAATATGTTTTTCCTTCATTTGCTCGGGCAGCCTCCAATAATAACTTTCTTTCTTCTTCTGCTACTGCATGTCTAACTTTAGAAATAGCATCTGTATTAACTGCAATCCCATCAATTCCTAC
Organism: Candidatus Woesearchaeota archaeon; assembly: GCA_964596705.1. Lineage (GTDB taxonomy): Archaea > Nanobdellota > Nanobdellia > SCGC-AAA011-G17 > PNOQ01 > JABJPM01. Next base: position 756 of record CAZQVG010000011.1, read on the forward strand.
ATCCACCAAAAATCTTGCCATTTCAGGATTAGATCCTGCTTGTCCACACAGACTGGTCTCAACTTTATAACGTTTACAAACCCTTATTACATGCTCTATCTCTTTCAAAACAGCAGGATGCATCTCATTGTACAATTTTTGAACTTTAGCATTGTTTCTATCAACTGCTAAAGTAAACTGAGTTAAATCATTAGACCCAATGCTTGCGAATTTTATTCCTTCTTTACAAAAATCTTCAATTAATTGTACAGAAGCAGGAGTCTCTACCATAATGCCAAACTCAATATCATCCAAACCCATCTCATGTAGCATGGCCTTTACTAATCTAACTTGCTCTACATGTGTAACCAATGGAATCATTATCCCAACATTATCATAACCTTTCTCTCTTACAATTTTTATTGCATCTAGCTGAGCCCTAAGTAATTCAGGCTGATCTAGATCCCTTCTTATGGATCTCCAACCCAACATAGGATTGTCTTCTCGTGGTTCATTTTCTCCACCCCTCATATGCCTGAATTCGTCTGTAGGGGCATCTAATGTTCTATACCAAACTGGTTTCCCTTTAAATGCCTCAGCTATCTTAGCTAAATCTTCTGCAAGGTTATTAACAAGTTCATCCCTTCTTCCATTTTCAATTAAATAAACAGGATGCTCTCTATTTCTTAAAACCATAAATTCTGCCCTTAATAAACCAACACCTTCTGCTCCAGCTTCAGCGGCTTTCTCAGCAAAATTAGGCATATCTACAATAGCTTTAATTTTTGTAACTGTTTTTTCATCAACATAACTAACTTTATTCTCTTCTTCTTTGTTTTCCTCTTCTTCTTTCAATTCTTTTTCTCCACGGTAAACTTTTCCATTTGAACCATCAACAGTAACAAATTCACCATCTTTTAACACTTGAGTAGCTTTCTCTGTCCCAACAACAGCAGGAATACCCATCTCCCTTGAAACAATAGCAGCATGGCTTGTTGATCCTCCTTCATCTGTAACAATTGCACTTGCTTTCTGCATTGCAGTAACATAATCTGGGTTGGTCATTTTTGCAACCAAAACATCTCCTTCTTCAATCTTACTTAGATCCTCAATAGAACTAACAATCTTCACCTTGCCTTTTCCAACACCAGGAGAAGCACTAATCCCCTCTAAAACTAATTCTCCTGAAGACTCTTCAATATTAATCTCTTCTTTTTTATCTTCTTCACCAGTAACCTCTGAAACTTTTGCCTGGGTTGTAATAGGTCTTGTTTGAACAAGATAAATATTACTTCCTTCAATAGCAAATTCCATGTCTTGAGGTTTATGGTAATGGCCTTCTACTCTCTTAGCAAGTACAGCCAACTTCTTTATTTCATCTTCTGTTAAAACTTGAGATTTTGCTTTTTCTAAAGATAGTTCTCTCTTTGTTGTTCTTCCAGTTCTTGGATCTCTATAATACATAAAATCTTTCTTATTTACTTTGATGTCTTTTATATCTAAACTATTTTTGTCCACAACATATCTATCTGGAGAAATAGATCCAGAAACAATTGCATCTCCGAATCCAAAACCAGCTTCAATTATAATCTCATCTTGATTATTGTTCGCCGGATTTATACTAAACATAACACCCGCTTTTTCAGAATTAACCATCTTTTGCACAACAACTGCAATAAATACTTTTTCATGATCAAAATTGTTTTTCACCCTATAATAAATTGCTCTCGCAGTATACAAAGAAGCCCAACATTGTTGCACAGCTATAATAACATTGTTTGCATTTTTAACATTTAAATATGTAGCTTGTTGTCCTGCAAATGAAAACTCAGGCAAATCTTCTGCAGTAGCGCTAGAACGTACAGCAACATAAGGATAATCTCTCCCTGCTTGAATAAAATCAATAGTCTTCCTAGGCACATTCAATAGTTCCATACTTATATTCAAATTTTCATATGCCTTCTTTATATCGTTCTTAATCTCTGCAGGCATTTCCTCGCTTAATATTAATTCTTGCACTTTATCAGAAGCTCTTTTTAATGCTTCATTATCTTCTACATCTAAATTTTCAAGAACTTGATTAATTATGGGTTGCAATTTAGTTTCTTCTAAAAACTTTTTATATGCTTCAGAACTAACCACGAATCCATTAGGTATATTAAAATGGGCATTATACATCTCACCTAAATTTGCACCCTTGCCACCAACTAAAGCCACATCGTCCTTAGAAATATCCTTAAACCAAATAACATTCGCCATTTTTCACCTCTTTTATTTAATCTAACTTTCTAAGTTTTATAAACTTTTTGCAATCATAAAATATTAATTTCTCCTTCCCTAATTAACATTTTTCTACTAATATCTACTCTCAATCCATCTCCATTTACAATTGGAACATTATATAAGTTCTCGTATTCTATATTCGGGTTTTTAAAAACCCTATATCCTTGCTTTAATATTTCTTCTACTGTTATGGGATATACGACCTCAACTTTTTTAAGATTAAGTCCCAATCCAATAGAGAATATACATGCTGGCGGCACATCAGTAAGAAATACATTTGGAATTAAACTCTCCCATAAATCATTCCCCTTTTCGTTCCATGATCTCATCAAAATAACCAAAATTATTCAAGGACAAATAAGCCCCAGATTGAGAAGGTCTTATAATGCCTTTAATGTCTATTCTTCCTGCCTTTTCTAGACTTGTATAATGGTAAAACACTTTAGCAAGTTCCATAACAAAATGCTCAGGCATCATTAAAATAGAAATTAAGAAATGATTTAAAAATTATTCGATTTCCACACCGATTCTACCCGCAATTCGCGGTTTAGCTTTCATTAAAGCTTCTCTAGCAAAATCTACACCGTTCTCATCAACTTCGATAGTGAAAATAGTTGTTCCATTCTTTACTTGAGCTGCAGTGCCCACGACTTTCCCGAATGCTTGCTGCATTCCAGTCTGCATTCTATCTGCTCCAGCTCCTGTCAACATCTTATTGTCTCTTAAAACATGATGAGGATAAATATTTATGTAAAAATGATAACCTTTGTTTCCAAATTTTGTTTGTAATTGTTTATTTACTAGAACCCTGCAAGATTCCAAAGCATTATGTCTTATTTGGAATTTTTCTTTAGCAACAAGCTTCACTTTTTTAGGAAATTCTTTTTTATTGTCGCCCATATGGAATCTTACAATTTTATGATTGGGTACGGCTTTAATAAATCCTTTTTTCTTATATTTAGATTTCCTTGTATATGCCCTTGTAATATTCCTATAACATTTGCCTTTTCTTAAGCTTGCCATTTTTACTCAATTTTAACTTTTGTTCCAATTGCCTGTCCAGGCAGTCCTTTTTCAAATTTTACCCTTACAGCCCCTCTATTTCCATGTTCTTTCAATATAACACCTTTTATCTCTTTACCAGCAGGACTTTTCCAGATAACATTCTTTTTCAAAAGTTTAGAAGCCTGTTCTTTACTATCAATATCACTAACCTTAATAACCATCTGGTTAGGATACTGAGTTTTATGACTTCCCCGATAATTAATTATGACTCCTTCCATCTTTAATTTGCAAAAAATATTGCTTTATAAAACTTTCTCTTTACAATAATATTTCTATTTCCTTACCTATTATCCCTTTTAAGTCCTTAAAAATACTTTCTTTTACAGAAAGATCTTTCGGAACCTCAACATCGACCAAAGCCTTATCCATTTCTATTGCGTCACTATCCATAACATTCACTAGTTTTCCATCCTTTATTTCAGCTTTCACAATTTTCTTCTCCTTAGCAGAAACATCTTTTACAATAAATGCAAAATCTTTCAATATTAACATCTCACCAGTTTTCTTTCCATACTTAAACCTTATTTTAGCCCTCTCTATTCCTAAAAATCTTTTCCTTAAAACGTGATCTTCTAGAACCCTAATGAATGTTCTTGCCTCTCTTTTTGTTTTATCAGATTCTGCTTTTACTAATTTCTTAGATTTAAAGTCTTTATATGCTTTCAAAAATGATTTTAAGTCAGTTGCTAACTTTAATGGCAATCCTTCTTTTTCACAATATTTCTTAAATCCAGTTTCTATATTTGTATACTTAATTCCAGATTCACTTAAAGCATCTTCTACAACTCTTACAACATTATTATAAATCTCATCTAATGATTCTTTTTCTCTCTTTCTCTCAATTTGATGGAATAATTTATTTATTCTTTTCAAGAATGCCTCACTATCTTCAATTAACTTATCAATTTCAGCACCTTTGATCTCTTTAACTTTTCCATGCTCAATTTTCTTGAAGAATACTCTTATCCTTTCTAAAGTATCCACATATTTTTGCTCTAGAATCTTTTCTTTTTTAACAAAAACATCTTCTAATAATTTTGTAGTTTCTTTTGGAGTTGGCGGATTTAAACCATATAACATTAAAGCTGCTTGTGCAGGATTTAAAACAGCATAATAGATGTCTTGTCCTGCAATCATTAACATCTTCTTCTTAGCAGCATCCAATAATCTCTCACCTGTATCCATAAACATATCAATCGCTTCTGGGCTAGGTTTTATCCTACCCATCTTCAACAATAATCTCCAAGGATTATAAACCCCTCTATCATATAATGGAACTCCATCTCTCAAAAAGGTAAACATTACAGGGTGGGCATCCTTAACAGCTTCCCAGAAATCAGTTAAAATATATGTTTGAACATGAAACTGTTTTTTCACTCCAGTCATAGCTTCTGCTTCAAAACCCATCCCAACAATTAAATTTCTTAATTTATCCCTCAATTCAATTCTAGACATCCTTTTTACATCAGTATCATCTATAATAACATAAACATCAATATCATTAGATTTCTCCCCCCTAAATAAAGAACCTGCAGCCACATAACTAACAACATACTTCTCAAATTTTCTAATTGTCATAGTTTTATGCACTTCAGATATCTTTAATGCACCTAAAAAGTCCATCGGATCATAAAATATTGCAGACATTGCAATTAAAGGCAATAATTCATATTTCCCATCAAAAAAGGATTCTTTTATCTCAGAAAGCAACATAATCTCCAACCAGATATTTTTGTCAACACTATTTGCAATCTCAATTAATTCTTTACTTAACTTATCTTTCAATCTAAAATCAGGAACCTTCTCACCTTTATTATCATTTAAAACAACAAAAACATTAATCTTTGATTTATCATCTTTTTTAGGCGGCAATAAAGTCAAACCCAAAATATGTTTCTTATGCTTTGCCAATATCTTCTTTTTTAGCTTATCAAGTTTATCCTTTATCTCGTTTTGTTTTTTCTCAAGCTCTTTAATTTGTTCAGGACTTAAATTATTTAAAATGGGGTTGTTAGGTATTGATTCCATAAAAAACATAATCTTCTTATCTTTTTATAAACCTTTCTATAAAAAAATAAAAAATTAGAAGTCTAATTCATCTATATCTATTTCACCTAAACTATCCAGGTCTTCTTGGAAACTATCAAAATCCCCTAAGTCTTGTTCAAGTGCATTGCCCATCTCTTGTTGAGAATCATCAACTGCACTATTGTTTCCATTTCCACTAGAACATCCACTCACAGCAAACACTAAAACAATAATCAATAAAATTCCAACTAACTTATGATTCATTTTCTACCCCTCCATCAACAATTTCGGTTTCTGTTATTTTATTCGTTTCATCAATTGAATATATTTTTCCTTCAAGCTCATAATACTTTTGAATTAATTCTTTTAGCTTCAAATGTGCTTCTCTTAAGTAGTCTCTAGCTTCTAACAAAAACTCCTTTGTCTCTTGAAATAGTTGATTGGCATCTTCTAGACTATCAATCTCTTGGTATTTTTCTTTAGCCAATTCATATTTTTCTTTAGCCAATTCTAACTTTTCATCAAAATCATTTAATAATTCTTGCATTTCAATAACACTGGTATCGTCTTGATCTAATTCATCTAATTTTTCATGCCAGAACTCAGATAGATTTTCAGTCCTTTCAATAATTGTCCCAATCCTTACAGCCAATAATTCTCCGCTAATTTTTTTCACTTTAGGCAAAAATTCTCTCCAAGATTGTTTGATCTCTTGTGCAATAGTTCTTAATTCAGCTAAATCATCTGTTTCTTCCATTCTAGTCTTATACTGCTCTAACTCATTACGTTCTTTCTCAATCTCTTCCAAAATTAAATCTCTCCTTTCTTCTGTAACACTAATTCTATTTGCCCAACTCTCTAATATATTCAAATGCAAATCCATCCTCTCAATTGTTCTGTCCATGAACGCCTTTATTTTCTCAATCACATCTTCACGTTCATGCACTCCTAACCGATTAAATCTCGCAACCTTTTTCTTTGCTGTAACATAATCATTTCTTAATCTTGCCCATTCACTAACAATGGTCCTTGTTCTATCCCTTATAATGTTATAATTCTCAATCGACCTTCCATTGTAACCAACAGTATTTCCTGGGATAGCACCCTTCTCAGAATTATTGCCCGGTCCAGGACTAATGTTAACAAAAGCATTTACTGGAATTAAACTAAACAAAAATATACTTATTAACATTAAATTCAATAACTTTTTCATCTTAAGCTACCTCCAAACCAAAATTAGAGTTACAAGTATATATAGTTTTCGAAAAGCCAAAAATAGAAATCTTTTTAAAATAAAATAAAAGCTTAAAATTTACGAGCCTGTGGCGTAGTTGGTTAGCGCACCGCCCTTACAAGGCGGGGGTCCCCGGTTCGAGTCCGGGCAGGCTCACTTCCTATTATAGAAATCCTCTAAAGTTTTATACTCAACTAAATGTTTTATTCTTTCAAAATCATCTTCATCCATAGGTCTACATTTTTTACAGGGCCTATAACCCTCAAGAACAGCATCTTCCAAACTATGAAAAAACACCCTATTTTCTTTTTTCATTCTCATTCCAGATTTACAATCTAATCTTCCAAATATTTTGCCAGGCCTCCACCCAGCATACTCTCCAGGAATCTCACTAAGAATTGTCTCGCCGTTTTTCAAGATTTTATACAATTTCATAAAAAATAACAAAAAATCAAAAATTTATAAAATTATCCAAAATATTTCTCAATGATAATTTTAGCTTTCTTTTCATCTAAAGCCTTGACTAAAAACTTATCTTTAAACACTGTAACTTCTTTATATCTAAAAACATCCCCATAATCAACTATGTTCTTAAACATTTTTTTCAATCGATTAATATTATTTTTTGAATAAATAACATAGTAATTTCTCCCACATAATTTAATACTATCCCTTCTTTTATTCCCCTCTAAATACTCATACTTTCCCTTACAAACATCGCACTTTTTATTTTTACTAACCTTGATCTTAACAAGTTCATTTCTATCCAAATTAACTTTAATCAAATCTTTCTCATACCTTTGACCAATCAACAACTTTATAGCTTCACTAACCTGTAAAGAAGATATCAAAGAACTGGCTGAATTTAAAACACCAACATTTTCACATGTTTCATAACTTTTTCTTCCACCAAATATACAATTAAAACAAGCCCCATTTGGAACTACATTAAAAATATAACCCTCATTTTTGATTGCAGAAGCAAAAATCCACTTTATTTTGTTTTTTCTACAATACTCATTTACTAAAAACCTAGTTTCCATATTATCTGTACAATCTAAAACTAAATCAGAATTTAACAGTTTAACATTACTCTGATCTAGATTATCAAAAACAACCTTAATCTTAACCTTGCTATTGATCTTTTCCAATCTTTCTTTTGCTGCAATAACTTTTGGCTTACCAACATCTTCCTCAGAAAATAAGTGTTGTCTCTGCAAATTATCCTCTTCAATATAATCCCTATCAATCAAAACTAAATTTCTTACCCCTGCCCTAACCAATAATTCAGCACTTAAACTCCCTAAAGCCCCAACACCCAGAATACAAACTTTAGACTTTTCTAATTTTTTTTGATTAGTTTTTCCAATAACAAGCTCCTGTCTACTATATCTCATCTTAAACCTTTCTTACAAACTCGCAATCTGTATTACTTACTTCAACAAAATGATTTGCATTACCATTTCTAAACTCGCTACATTGATTCTCTTCTAAATTATCTATATCGTTTCTAGGCACATGAACAACGTCACAAACCCAATCATTATAATTCCATTCATTATTGCCATCGCTTAAACAAGGACCATTGCTTAAATTTCCCTCATATTTCTGACATAGATAAACACATTGTTTTATTACCTCTTCTTCACTAAAACTACAAGCACTAACAAAAACTATTGCAAGTACCAAAAATAAAATAATTTTTTTCATTCTTCATACCCCGATAAAGCTTTTAATTGTTCAATACTCCTGGTTCCAGGATACAAATTTCCATCTGGAAATACCCAAGTTGGGTACCCTTGTACCCCATGGTCTAAACACCATGCTCTTTCTTTATCGCAGTTATGGTAATCTATATATTGAAATGAACTGCCAAACATTTTTTTCTGTTCTTTACAATGTGGACACCAATCAGTTCCTGCCATAGAAATCCCTTGTTCAGTTAAATATTTTGCAAAGTCATCTAGTTCACCATTTGCTTCACAAGTTCCTAACACGCAGTTACTGAACAAAAACCAGATCCCTAAAACAATTATTCCGGCTATAATGTACTTCTTCATAAATTAAAAATTAAAAACATCAATTAAAAACCTTTCGGATTTTCTCTAAAATCGAATAAAAAGATTTATATACAAAAAAATCAAATAGACATTATGCCTAAATTAAACATATTATACGGTTTTCTAATATTAGCATTAATTGTAACAATATTCACAGAAAACACTGACAATGATTTAATCCGACTTTCACCAAGCCAACAAGATTTACCACCAAAACTAGATTCAGACATCGGATTATTACATTTTTCCTGTAATCAAGCATGTTGGTATGGAGACAAATGTAAAGAAGCAATATCCTACAAAGAAGATAATAAATTTGTTTGTGAATGTAATTCTTGCGAAACAATAGATAGTTGTAAACTATACGCAAACGACAGAACCAAATTTATTTGGACTTGCTAGATTTCTTTTTTGTTGTTTTCTTAACAGTTTTCTTTTTCACAGTCTTTTTCTTAGCAACTTTCTTCTTAGTTGTTTTCTTTTTCTTCACAGTTTTCTTTTTAGCTTTACTTTTTTCTTCTGCAAATACATCCCAAATTGGATATGCCTGTTTTGTATATGGAGAACTCTTCCAAACCTTAATTATTTTCCCATCTCTAATATCAATTCTGCACAAAGTAAAATAAGTTGGCTGTTGCATATATCCTCCTTCTTTTAAAACAAATTGAATATCATAACTTCCGGCACTCCAATTTCCAGTAAATTGATGCATAAATTTCTTAAATACAACTAAACCTGCACAATCTTTCTTTTTTATTGTTAAATATTTATTCTTATGATATGGTGCTTTGTAAGTATCCCTTATTTTTAACACCATCATAGGCTTAGAAAAATTAACTTTAACTTTATCATCCATTGTAACCCCTAATTGGCCTTATAAATTTATAAACTTTTCTACGATTTGTCTAAAATTCTCTCAAAAACCCTCAAAAAATCATTACTTCTTAACTCATATTTATTTCTCGCAAAACTAGAAAAAACCATTTTAACTTTATATTTCTTACAAAATCTATAGTTCTGCCTCATCCTACCTAAAATTTTAGCCCTTTCTTTCCCAGAAGAATTCAACAAGTATGAAAAATCAAAACCTATAGCAACATTATTTTTTGCAGCTAATTTACATAAAACCTGATTTAATCCAGATCTCCTGGAAAACATAAAATCCTTTTTGTCATTTTTTTCAGGACTTAATAAAATATCAACTTTCTTATTTTCAACTGCAGCCCTATTTATCTTATCATCTCCACCCTGCACAACAATTAAACCTTCTTTCTTATTAATTTCATTTCTTAATCTACTTAGGGGTACATCAATAATACTGATTAGCTCAGTTTCTATCCCTAATTTTTTCTCAATTTCTTTGTTTTGCACAAAAACTAACTGTTTCATAAGAAAATATGTAGTTTAACTTATTTAAAAAACTAATGAAAAAAGAAAAAATTAACTAGGAGTCAAATCACACAATCCATCCCTATTTGTCCATACATTGCTTTCAGTGTCATGATACCATTCTCCACCAACACATTCAATTGTAAAATATGGACAACTTAATGTATTTCTATTAAGGAGCCTACATTCATTGGATGAATCATCAACTAAAACCCCTCTTCTCACTTCAAAAACATCATCGGAACTATCTCCAAAGATTGTTCCTGTTTCCCTTAAACCACTAACATCTAATCCTAACTCAGGACTCATTCTTGGACTGTTATATCCTGCATAAAGAACTATTCCCAATATTAAAACAGCAATAACAACCCCAATTATCATATTTTTATTCACAATAAATCACCTCCTAATTTAACGAGTTTCCACATTACAATTACCATCATTAATCCATACTTGTCTTTCTGCATTATAGGTCCATTCTCCGCCCCAACAGGTTACTGTAAACTGAGGACATACTAAAGTCCACTTATCATTAGACGAACATACTCCTTCGTTATCATGAACCCAAATGTCTTCTTCAACAATATCTGGAGTATCTATAAATGTAGATCCAATACTCCCAACTTTAGGGATATCCAATCCTAACTCAGGACTCATTCTTGGACTGTTGTATCCCGCATAAATAACCGCACTAAATATAAGAATCCCAATAACAATTCCAATGATCATATTTTTATTCAAAACAATCACCTCCATTAAATATTTATTTTATTCAATTCAAATAAATATAAACTTTTCTATCCGATAAACTCAACTATGTCCTTTGTTTTATATCCTTTTGTAGTATTAACAACCAAGAGATTATGTTTTTTCTCTTTAGCTTCAGTTAAACAAACTTCAAAAATCTCTGCCTCTAGATTATCTTTTATTTTCTTTACATTATATCCTCTTTTTTTCAGCCTATTTTTCAACACTTTTATGTCACAAACAGTTACAATACATAAATCAACATATTTTTTTGGCAAATAATGACTTAAATGAGAATCAATAATCAAACCTTTTTTAGATTTTTTAATCAATTCAACTAAAAATTTATTTAGTTTTTTCACATCAACAATCTCGCATTTATTTTCTTCATCATATCCATCACTTAATTCATTCTTTTTTATTAATCTAGTTACATTAACATATTCATACCCCAAAGCTTTACTCAACTTTTTTGCTAAAGTGGTTTTCCCTGTACCAACACAACCAGAAACACAAATTACTTTCATTCTATAACTGTCCCAATAAATTTCTTTCCTTCTAATAAATTCTTTAAATTCTTTAAATCTTTCCCAACAATATATGTTTTAACTTTAGCCCTCTTAATTATTTTTGCAGCACTCTGATCTAAAACAAAATGCTGTCCAGCCTTAAACTTAATCTTATTCACTCTTTTCAAAAAATCATTAAAACTAATCTTATGAATAAACTTTGCATCTTTATACACTTTAGGATTCTTATCATATAATCCATCAACATTAGTCATATTTACTAAAAAATCTGCATTAATTAACTCAGCAACTTCAGCTGCATTCCCATCAGAGGTCATATTTTTTTGCATACCTAAAGCTCCACAAATAACTAAATTTCTCAACTTTAAAGCACTTTTTACACCATGTAAACTTTCAGGTATCCGCTCATCTAAACCAAACACCCCAGAAACTAATCTTGCATTTAATCTAGTTGCTGCAATACCAACAATACTCAATAAACTTTCTTTGCTTCCAACATGTCTTAACCCTTCTATGTATTTTCTAGCTGTGCTTCCACCGCCGGTTACAATAACTACCTTATTCTTCTTAGAAAATTTCTTAACAAACTTAGCAAACTTTTTCAAATAATCATAATCAACCTTATCAGGAACAATAATAGAACCTCCTAATGAAATCACCACCTTTTTCATAACTCAAATCTAGATTTAATTCTTTAAAAAATTATTCATTTTTAATCAATCTAGCTTCGCATTTAGAATTCTTTAAAACATTTCTTTCCAATAAACTGCAATATAAGACATCAAATGTTCTGCAAGATTTTGCACCACTTAAATCTTCTTTAGGAAACTCAGCATATTCGTAACTTAAATCACAATATTTTGGCAGTTGATATTCCTTTAAATCATCTAGCTTCATATTTAATCACCAAAAATACGCCGCGGCTGGGACTTTCACAAACTGCTAACATTTTGTTTTCTCATTAAGTGGCTGTTAAGCCACTCTGATGATCAAACTGTCTGCAGTTTGATTTGAACCCAGATGCCCATACGGGCCAGGCTTTCCAGGCCTGTGCAATACCAGATTATGCGACCGCGGCACAATGAGAATAATTAATAGTTGCTTTATAAAGTTTACTAGAACTTAAAAAATAATTTTAAAACCTATTGATAAAAATTAATCCTCATAATGATCCCACTTTTCTCTTCTCAATCTTTTTTGTTGTTTTTCCCAAAACTCAGAATAAGCTCTACTATCCTCCATCATATCCTTCCAATTATCTTTATTCATCTTAATTCCCCTTAAATCAAAAATTATAAAGGAATTTTTAAACTTTTCGATTTTTACCACCAACTAGTTATATAGTACATCTACTAGAACTCAAATTCTCAAAATTTATAAAACCATAAATTAACCCAACTCAATAATGTGTGGAATAACAGCATATCTTGGCAACAAACAAGCAGCTCCAATCTTAATAGATATGCTCAAAAAACTAGAATATCGGGGTTATGATTCTTGTGGTTTAGCAACAATAGACAAAGATTTAATCTGTAAAAAAGATTCTGGAAATATAAGCGAAGTAAACAAAAAACTAAATCTTACAAAAACTCCAGGAAGCATAGGAATAGCCCACACAAGATGGGCAACACATGGTCAACCAAACTCAACAAACGCGCACCCTCATTTAAGTCAAAATAAAGAAATAGCTATTGTCCATAACGGAATAATAGAAAATGCAGAAGAACTAAAAAAATTATTAGAATCAAAAAATTATAGCTTCAGAACACAAACAGATTCAGAAGTTATTGCATATTTAATAGAAGATTTAATGAATCAAAATAATTCTATGCAAGAAGCATTCATAAAATCATTAAAATTAATCAAAGGAGCTTATGCAATAGTTGCAATAAATAAAAACAATCCAAACAAACTATACCTAGCAAAACAAAGCAGCCCATTAATAATAGGATTAGGAAAAAACGAAATATTTGCTGCTTCAGACATATCAGCAATCCAAAAATATACTCGTTCTATAATTTATCTGCAAGACAATGACATAGCAATTTTAGAAAAAAATAATTACACAATTCAAAATCTTAAAGATTTACACATAAACAGAGAAGTAACAACTTTAACCCAAGACATAGAAGAAATCTCAAAAGGCGATTTTGAACATTTTATGCTAAAAGAGATATTTGAACAACCAAAAACAATAGAAAGAGCTTTTGAAGGTAGAATTCTAGAAGACATTCCAAAATTTGGCGGGTTAAACATTTCAGAAGAAAACCTAAAAAACATAAATCAAATAATATTGTTGGGCTGTGGAACTTCATGGCATGCTTGTTTAGTGGGTGCTTACCTATTAGAAGAAATTGCTAATATCCCAGCAAAAGCAGAGTATGCCTCAGAATTCCGCTATAAAAAGCCAGTTTTAAATAAAAATGATTTAATCATTGCTCTTTCACAAAGTGGAGAAACTGCAGATACAATAGCGGCACTAAATGCAGTAGAATCTCAGAATCTAAAAACAATTGGAATAGTTAATGTAGTTGGTTCAACAATCTCAAGAATGGTGGATGGAGGAATATATCTTCATGCTGGCCAAGAAATAGGGGTTGCCTCCACAAAAACATTCACATCCCACTTGGTAATCCTTTATTTGCTTTCAATTTACTTAGCAAGACTAAGAAACACAATCACAAAAGAAAAAGCAAAACAAATGTTAGATGAATTAAAGAATCTCCCAGATTTAATAAAACAACAATTAAATCAATCAAAAGAAATAGAAAAAATAGCAGAGAAATATTTTACTAAAAACAATGCTTTATACCTTGGAAGACATTATAATTTCCCAGTTGCACTAGAAGGAGCCTTAAAACTAAAAGAAATCTCTTATATTCATGCAGAAGGCTATCCCGCTGCAGAAATGAAACATGGCCCAATAGCATTAATAGATGAAAATATGCCAGTTATTGTTATTGCCCCAGAAGATAGATTATATAAAAAAATATTAAGCAATATTGAAGAAGTAAAAACAAGAAAAGGTAAAATAATCGCAATCTCTACCCAAGAAAACAAACTTTTTGATGAAACAATAAAAATTCCAAAAGTTTCAGAACCTTTAATGCCCATAATTTCTGTAATTCCTACCCAGTTATTGGCATACTATATTGCAAAAAAACGTGGTTGCAGTATAGATAAACCTAGAAATTTAGCTAAATCAGTTACTGTAGAATAATCATTTTTCAACTCCAATAATCTATTTATATTCAAATTCATTAAAGGGTGAAATGGATCAAAACAAGTTTGCAAAAGGTTTGCTCAACAGATCAAGAGATAATATG
>CAZQVG010000012.1:0-8665 GCA_964596705.1 Candidatus Woesearchaeota archaeon
AGATTAGAGCCTGCATAAAAATAAACATTGGTTTCCTGAGTTAAACTTTTATCTAGAACATTAGTTTCATAACTCTCTGGAATTATAACTTCTTCAGCAATAGAAATAGGTAGGATTAATAATAGAACTATTATTGCTATTGCACCTCTTTTCATAATAAAAAATAAAAAAATAACATTATATAAATCCTTCTGTGAGTATGCCAATAAGTTTATTTATCTTTGATTCTGGAAGTTCAGTTGCTTTTACTTGGTCTATTTCTATTTCAGAAGGGCCGTAATTAAATAAGGCGTATTCATCAAATACCATATCATCATTAAGTTCAAAAGTATACCACCTAAATTCGTTGGTTATTTTTCCAGAGGCTATTTTAGTTTGGTCTGGCCCCCATATTTCAAATTTTGAAGGTTTATTTGTTGAACGCATATAAATTGAAATTTTATTTACTCTTCTTGCCCACGTTAACCTTAAGTAATCTCCTTCTGTTTCTGACTTTATTGGGTTTAATCTCAAAGTTTTAGAATCCTTCTCTGTAAGTTGAGTTAGTTCTTTTTCAAATTGGTTTGCCTTTAAATTAAATAAAGCAGATATTAATGGTGGGTCTTGTTCATAGATTGCTTTTCCAGTATAACTAATAAATTCTAGAGTTGTCAAACCAATAAAAATTAAAGATAAAATGAATATTCCCAATATTATTCTTGAGTGGTTTGAGAGCATTTAAGTTTTTTAGAAGTTAAGGTATATATATTTTTTGTTAGTTGTTAACACATTTGCCATCAATACATTCGCCATCACATACATACCAAGTACCTGCACAGTTATCGGTTTTTTCATTGCAATAGAACTCCATTACCATTGTGTTATCGGGTGAGCAATAATCTTGAAATTTTCTATCCTTTGATTTACATATTCCTTTTTTATTGTAATTAAATAAATCTGAATCTTTACACTGTTTTTGTTTTGTTAAATCCAGTTTGTGTTCAGGAGATATTTCTTTTAAGTTCTCGGTACCTATGTCAGTTGTTTTTTCTGTTAATTGAAATATTACAGCACCTGTAAGCTCTAAATAATCATGAAAAAAATCTTGTATGTCATTAAAAAGATCTGAAAAAGAATAAGCTTGAGTAAATATTGGTGTGAATAACAGAGTTAATACTAGTAATGTTAATATTTTTTTAGATTTCATTTTTTAGCTGCCAAAATTAATGCCAAAATAAATTGCTTCATAAATTTTGCTTTTGCTCTTTCTTCTTCATCTAACATTAAATTTAATTTTCTAAATAACTTTTCTCTTTCTTCGAAATTGTTGTCATATAAAAAGTGGGTTTCTTCAAACATTTTTCTTTCTTACATATGCATTTAAAGCTAATAAGCCTTCTGCTAAATCTTTGTTTTGTTGGACCACCCTTTGAAGTTCTTTTGCTATTTGATCTACTTCTTCTTTTGTTACTGCTTTTATATCTCCAACATTCTTAGCAGCTTCTTCAAACATAGAAATTAAATTATCAATACGTTTAGATAGTTCTGTAATTGATTTTGTCAATGTTAAGTTTGTATGTTGAGAAAGAATCATTAATTCTGTCAATTTTGTTAAGTCTGGGCTTTGTTTTTTAGAATTATCTTCATTTCTGCATTTAACTGAACAGTATTTTGTTTGTCTGCCTGTTAAAGGCTTTCCACAAACAACACATTTTTTTGTCATAAATAAAAAATAAGATTAAGAATATAAAAATGTTTCTACTCTTCTTCTGTTTGTTTTTTCTTGATCTCTTCTTCCAAGTTTAGTTTTTTAAGTAATTCTTTGTATCTGTTTCTGATTGTAACTTCTGTTACACCTGCAACATCTGCAACTTCTCTTTGTGTCCTTTTTTCGTTATTCATAACTGCTGCAACATATAATGAAGCTGCTGCAATTCCTGTTGGACCACGACCAGAAGTTAGTTCTGCTTTTTGTGCCATTTCTAGAATCTCCACTGCTTTTGTTTGTGTTTCTGCTGAAAGTTTTAATTCTGACGAGAATCTTGGAATGTAATCAATAGGGTTACTTGGTAGTATTCTAACGCCTAGTTCTCTTGTTATGAATCTGTAAGTTCTTCCAATTTCTTTTTTATCTATACCTGATGCTTCTGCTAGTTCGTCTAAAGTTCTTGGGATTTCATGACGTCTGCATGCAGCATATAATGCACCAGCAACTACAGATTCCATAGATCTTCCACGTACTAAACCACGTTGAACAGCTTGTCTGTATATTTCTGAAGAATCTTCTAATACTGCATTTGGTAGTTTTAAGTAAGATGAAACTCTTTTTAATTCTGCTAAAGCTAATTTAAGATTTCTTTCAATTGCAGTGGATATCCTATGTTGCCATTTTTGTAAACGCATGTATTTATTTTTTGATTTTGTAGAAAGTCTTAGAATGTCTGCATCTGTACCTATGCTAGTACCTAAACCCCCATCAAATTTAGTTGCAGTTATTGGAGCTCCTGTTCTTCTTCTTTTATCTGCAGATTCAGAGTCAAATTCTCTCCATTCTTGCCCGAAATCGATCATACGTTCTTCAATAACTAGACCACAATCTCTACAGATTATCTCTCCTCTTTCATCTTTAAAGATTAAGTTTATAGAACCACATTCGGGGCATTTTTTTATATAATTTGAAGACATTTTCTTTTCACCACCTCACAAAGGTTTAGTAAGGTTTATATAGTAGTTTCTTGTTTTGTTTATAAAGCTTTCGGTTTCTGATCGAGATTATGGGGCCCTAATTGAATTAAAATAATTATCAAAAAGATTTATTCAGAAATCAAAACAGCGTTTATTGTTCCTTCTTGTCCTGGCCTAGAAGTTATCTTTGCTTTGCCTTTTTCTGTTTCTATTATTGTGCCTTTTGTTAGGATATTTCTTCTAACAAAGTGTCTATTTGCAGGATTTTCAAGAACTGTTTTTATCTTTACTTTAGAACTCTTTTTTGTTTTAGGATCTATTAGGTTAATAGTATCTGTAGAAAGTATGACTTCTTTTTGGTCACCAGACCTTATTCTTATTTTTTTCTTTTTTTCTGGTCCTAATTTTGTGAAAGTAGGATCTCTACCTAATTCGTATGATTTTTTCTTTCTAAAATCTACATATCTTGAACCAGTTACTTTTCTTCTTGGTCTTGCTTGACTAATTGCCATGGTATTTTTGAGAAATTAGGCTATTTATAAATCTTTTTGTTTTTTTAATCCCTAGCTTTCCATTTGCCTTTGATTATTGGGAGTATTTGAACTGTACCAATCTTTGAAAGGGTTGCATTTGCTGCAATTGAAGCAGAGCCATATCCTGCTGTGTAAGGTAAATCTAATCTGCTTGAAGTTCCAACTATGTAAGTATCTCCATAAATTTCCATTTGATGACTATGGCCTGTTATGCTTTTTCCACCGCCAGTGATATATCTAGCCTTTGCACTCCCTCCCCTTGCACCAGATTTTCCTTTATCTCCGTGGCTAGCCAATTGATACCCATATCTCCTGTAATTATCGTTTACCCTTAAGAAATGTACATTTGAAGGGAGTTTTCCAAATCGTTTTAGGCCCTCTTCTATTAGATAAGATGCATCATCAATCTGAGACTCATCAATTTGATCCAATGAAACTCCTCTTGAAAATAATTCTGCACATATTTTTGCATTCCATATGTCTCGAGTAAGCCATATTTGGCTATTTATGTATCTTGGTAAAAAGGAGTGATGATTTGAGGAAACTAAATAAATCTCAGTCTTTTTTCCTACATAATTAGCTAACCTGTTTAATTCTTTAAATGCATCCATTAATTCTTCTTCAAGAGATAATCTTCCTCGTTCAAATTCTCTGGCCCTAATTAATGGATTTTCTATCTCATGAGGATTTACACTATGTCCATTAAAGAAATCGTGCAAAAATATCCTTTTTGGTTTAAAGTAATCTATCATCTCATAATTTGCTTCAATTGTTTTTGGATCATGGTCTCCCCAATGTATGTCTCCAAGAACTAATGCATCAATTGAAATTGGTTTGGGAGATTTATCTCCGTCATATAGTCTTCCTAAATCTGCAAATTTTCCATTTTTCAGTGCGCGAATATTCCTAATATTATAATGTACGTTATCAATAATCTCAACTAATAATGCTCCAAAAACATGATTTCTTTCTGCAGTATCCCCCTTATGGTTTCCAGTATTATAGTTTGGCAATGTTACTGCACCTGTTGTAAAAATATACCTTGGAAGATCTGCATTGAATACTGGGACTGGAAGATATCTCTGTTTTGAATGACCAAAAATTAAAGAAGAGTTATATTTGCTAACCAAAGTGGCTTTTCCAGTAGCAGGATCTACGTTTTGAGGAGGAACAATGATGTCTCTGAGTTGTACATTTTGATTTAACCATAACAAACTCCCATAAAAGATGTTTTTAGACTCTAGTTCTGGATGCAATATGTTTTCTCTCGTATTTCTACCTTGCATTGGTGTAATGATGAGTTCTGCTCCTGTTTCTTGAGCTAAAACTTCTAAACCACTTAAGAATTTTTTGTGAGGGATAGCTTTTTCTTTTCCACCACCCCAAGGAACAAGATCGCCGTCTTTATTTCTGTAATAACAAGATTGGGCCGCAGTGATTATGTATTTTTTGACCCCTTTTTTATCAGCCATAAAAAAATTTTAATTAGGAATAATTTTTAAAGATATATATGCAGAAAAATAATGTTTTTTGTTATTGATTAAAATACCGATAATTTTTTAAAGGGCAAGATTTAGCTTAAATTTATCATAAGGGGGTTATTAAAGATGGAAGCAGACAGACCATTAGATGCATTGAATAGAGCAAGAGGAAATAGAGTTATACTTGAGCTAAAAAATGGAAAACAATATGTTGGGGTTTTGAAAGCATTTGATATTCATATTAATACAGTTTTAGATGATGCTGAAGAAATGGAGAATGGCGAAATAAAAAGAAAACTTGGAACAATCTTTGTTCGAGGAGATACAATAATTTTAATATCGCCTGCATAAGAAAATGACAAAGGGAACACCATCTATGGGAAAAAAGTCTGGTAAAAAAAATTTTATCAGATGTAGGAGGTGTGGTAAAGCGTCATACCATATAAGAAAGAAGAAATGTAGTAGTTGTGGGTATGGTGCAAGTCCAAGAATTAGAGTATTTTCTTGGATTAAAAAAAGCAAAAGAGGATTATGAGGTATCTGAAAAATTTTGGATGGATATTAAGCATTTTTTTCTTAATTTTATTATTTGTTTTGTTGTTTATTTGGATTAATAATTTGGGTTAAATATATTTTTGGGTAGAGTTAAATTAATAAATTAGAATTAAACATCTATTTTTTTATGGGCCGGTAGTCTAGTGGTTATGACACTACCTTGAGTGCTAAAACACGGGTAAACGTGGTAGATCACTAGCGTGAGCCAAAAGGTCGGGAGTTCGATTCTCCCCCGGCCCAGTTTTCCAGAAATAATGACATTGCGCAGAGGACTAAAGGAGAATAGAATCGCTTTTTTAAATTTGGTTGAAGAACTTTATGTCCCAAATTATGGGACCATGTGGTCAGAGAGGTATATTTTGGAGAGAGATTTAGAAATACTTTTAGAATGGGCAGATGAATATGGAATAAATTATCATTATCATAAATGGGGACATAAAAGGTCAAAATGTTGTTATCCTCACATACATTTTAATATTGACCATAGTGGAAGATGTATTGGCCATGGAAAAATACATTATAAAGTTAAATTAGAATATTCTTCTAACAAAAGGTTTATAAAGAATTGAGACGATTTTTTATTAATGCAAAAAAGAGGTCAAGTTACTATTTTTATCGTACTGGGAATTGTTATTTTAGTAGTATTTGGTTTATTATTTTTTCTTAAAGGGAAAGTTGTTGAAAGTAGTTTTGAAGATGAAATGAATGCTTTAGCTGTGCCTGCACAATTAGAGCCGGTGAAAGAATACTTGGATGTTTGTTTAAGAGACGTAACAAGAGACGGAATAAGATTGATGGGAGAGCAAGGAGGATATATTGAGATTCCAGAGGATAATGATTTTTCTTATGGTGGAGAATTATCTAATTCTTTGAAATTAGGTCCAAGTGGAGAGGTAGCATTTTGGTATTATGAAACTAGTAACGGAATAGATGTTGAGAGGATTCCAACTTTAGACGAAATGGAAAACCAATTAGAGGAATACATTAATGAACATTTTAAGGACTGTTTTTATTTCTTAAGTAGTTTTGAAAAGGAAGGTTTTGAATTTGAATATCCTGAGAGTGCAGTAAGTGAAGTGGATATTGGGTTGCATGATATTAAAGTTAAAGTTATTTCTAGTGTTTATGTTAAACTTAAAGATGTGAATAAAGATATTGACAAACATATGGTTTTGTTAGATTCTAATTTTGGAGAGATGTATGAATTAGCTAAACAAATAATGAAAAAAGAGGACGAGGATTTATTCCTAGAAGAAAAAACAATTGATATGATGGGTGTTTATGATGAAATTCCTTTTTCTGAAACAGAATTTAGTTGTGAGAAAAAAATATGGAATAAAAATGATGTTGTAAAAGACATGAAGAAAATATTCAGTACAAATATGGCTGCATTAAGATTAAAAAATCCTACAAGCTCTGCGTTTTTAGGAGAGAATAAAGATTATTTTGAGATTGATCTTGTAAAACCAGAATATATTAGTGAGAGTTTTAATTATTTTGAAGACTGGCCTATGGAGGTAGATGTGAGCCCAACTAAAGGAGATATTTTAGTTGGGGATCCATTAACTCAGGAAGTTCCAGAAATTAGTAAATTCTTAAATTTATTTTTCTGTTTGAATAACTATCATTTTGTTTATGATGTAAAATATCCTGTATTAATCAGTTTATTAGATGAAAATGGAGATGGTTTTCAGTTTGCAACTTTGGTAAAGATAGATAACAATAAACCAAGACAGTATGAAGGAGAGGTTCTAAACTTTGAAGATGTAAATAAATTTGAGAAAGAATTTTGCGAAAATAAAGCTTATCCAGTAAGTGTAGATGTATTTGATTATGATAATCTAAGACCAATTGAAGGAGCTAGTGTGTTGTACAAATGTTTCATAGCCAGTTGTTATATTGGGGAGACTGATGAGAATGGAAGATTAGAGGCAATGTTCCCACCATGTTTAAATGGAATGGTTATCGCGCAAAAACAAGGCTATGAAATTGGATTTAACAGTTTATCTAGCAATGTAGAAAACGACAGCAGTGTTTATTTGGATAAGATATATAATTTAGGGCTTGATGTAAAACAATTGTATTTGAGCGATGGGTATGAGTCTAGAATAGATAATGATAAAGAAGCAATTATTCAATTTGAAAATTTAGATGATGGTTATGTAACTATGGTAACTGATGAAGATGATGAAATTAAATTAACTGCTGGAAATTATAGAGTTACTGAATATTTATTAGCTACATCTGATGGCGGAATTAGTTTTGGAGATGAAACTGTAACACAATGTGTAGAAGTTCCAAAACCTGGTGTATTAGGATTATTTATGAAAGAAAAGAAATGTATTGAAAGTGAAATTGAAGGTGGTACAATGGAAGATGTAATTAGTGGTGGAGCTGTATTTGAATGGTATGCTGATATTAATGAAGAAGACAGTAAATTAACAATTTATGTACCGTACGATGTAGTACCAAGAACTCAAAGTGAGATGTTGGAAGTATTTAACAATATAAATATAAATAAAGATAATCCAAACTTTAGATATCCGGAATTAGAATGAACAAGATAAGTGTATTTGCAATAATTTGTATGATTTTAATAGTTAGTACTCCATTAGCTAGTGCTGCTTCTCAAACTAATATTGAAAAATACAGGGAGAATGACAGAGATGATCCAAGAAATTTAGGAGAGGTTTTAGTTATTAATGTTGATAAAATTCAACCAGATGTTGTAACCTCAGATCTTTTGTCTAGCAGAAATTTTGAGGTCAGGGTATTCTTAAGTGGACAAACTTTAGGGACTATGTTGTTTGGAAATGAAGCTCCTATTGGTGCTCCTTTTTATGGGGATCTTAAGATTAGAAATATAAATTTTGAACTATTAAGTAGGTCTCAGTTTGTTAGAGGGATTTCTTCTAGTTATGTTCCAAGAGGTGAAAAAATAGTTGTAAGTCCAAATGGTAACATTGATTTGGGCTATATTAAATTATTAATGACTCCAATAAGAGATGAAAGAGATATTCCAGATGAACCTTTAGAATTAGAGGTAAGAGCAAGAGTTTATTTTGATGTAACAACCGGTTTTGGAGATTTTAGTGCTGCGAATTTATATTTAGTCCCTTCAAAAGATGAAGAATCTTGGTTAAATAATGGTGGACGAGAAGGCATGTTCTGGGCTGGAACTGGATATTTGAGATTAATTGATATAAATGGAGATAGAGCAACATTTCAAGTTTATGATGGAAGTTTTAGGAAAATAAATAAGGTATCATTAAGAGAAGGAGAAAGTAAACAAATAACTTTGCCAGGTGCTCCAAGATATTTGGATAATGCTGTAACAATTAAATTGAATAAAATTAGTTCTAGTAATGATAGGGCTAAGCTTTTGATTACCCGAAAGAACGGTAAAGTTGAATCTAGAGAATTTATAGAAGG
>CAZQVG010000012.1:8765-13839 GCA_964596705.1 Candidatus Woesearchaeota archaeon
TTATATTGGCTTGGCTCAAACTTATGAAAGCTTATTGAATTTTGATATGGCCAGTTTATATTATACCAAAGCAAAAGAGTTGGATGAAGACAAGTTTAAATTTTATGAAGGAGCTTTAAAGGCTGCTAATGAGAGATTAAATGGAGGGTATGATGTTGAGAATCTAGATGGAAATCTTGTTAGTTTAATAAGTACTTCTGTAGGAGAGAATCAGAAAAACAGTGTTAAATTAAAAGTTGATGGTGAAATTAATGATTATAAGGAAGGAGAATCTTTATTTGAAGGCATTACAGATAATGAGGGAAATAGATACAATTGGAAAATAGATAGTATTAATTCAGATAGTATTGTCATCAAACAATATTTCACAAAGAGAGAGACTAATCCTTCTCAAGAAACAATTACTATAAGTGTTGGGGAAGATAAGCAGATTCCAGTAGATGGAGGATTAAAAACCGTTACAATTAAAGACATAAGCATAACAAAAGGTACTGTTGTTACAGTATATCCAGGCACAAAAGACAATTATGGAACTTCTTATTTTACAATTCATTTGCCAATTGAGAAAAGATTAATACAGTGGACCCCTGAACAAATAGATAAAAAAATTGAGGCTACAGATAAGAGAATAGAAAAATTAGATAATATTATTGATAAATTAACAAATGTAATTAAAACTTGGAAAGGATTATGTTATGGTGTTTTCGCTTTCTTAACTGTTAAAAACGCATTCTTCCACAACCCAATGGGAAGAAGATTAGCTGTTGAAAAAGTTGAGAATGAATGTAAAGGTATGTTTGGTAATGATCAAGAAAAGATTGATGAGTGTATAAGAGGAAAATCTGATGAGATTGAAGAATTAGTTGATAAATATGAAAGTGTAGTTGATAGTGTAAAAGAAAGAGTTAAAGATGTTGACTGGAATAAACCTGAAGAAGTTAAAAAACTTGCAAGTTCTATTAATGGTTTAAATGAAACTGAGTTAGAATTGTTGTATAAATATGATAAGATTAATGCGGATAAAGTTAGGGATTTGATGGTTAGTACAGAAGCTGGTGAAGATGTTGATGTTAGTGAGTTAAAGGATGAATTAAGTTATTTAAGTAAGCTGGATGAAAAGATAAAAGATGAGGGATTAAGCTGGGATAAACCAGAAGATAGGGTAAAGATACAAGTTATTGAGGAATCTTTAAGAGATGGAGCTAGATCTTCCAGCGTAGATGTTCTTCTAGGGGATAGAGATGATATTGCTAGACAAGAATTGGTTAATAAAGATGTGCTTACGACTAGTGAAGGGGAGCCATTTGTGGTGAGAAAAGATGATAATGGTTATTATATTTGGGAAAATGGGGTTAGAGTTAATGTTGAGGAATATAAATACAATGGAGATGTATTAACAAGCAGTAAAGGGCAATTCTATAAAGCTAATGGTAAAGTATATCTTGGGATTTATGATCCTAATGAATTTTCTAAATATTATGCATTTGGTCAAGAAAAAATATTTTATGATAAAGACAGTGGAAAACCACAATTTATCCCTATAAAAGAAGAAAGAACTATTCCCGGATTAGAAAAATTAGAGGGATATGCTAATTATGTTGCTTATAATCTAGAAGCAAGAGATGGAGAATATCCCTTCAGTATTTGGAATGTTGGTTATGATGGCAAAATAAATACTGTAGATGATAGGCCTGTTTATACTTCTGACGAGATTGAAGCAAACATTAATTTAAGAAATTATGTTGAAAGGATATACCAGCAAGCGAGAATTAGTGTTGGTGAAGGTGAAAAAGTAAGAATTAATGGAAAAGATTATGTTGCTAGCTTTATTGTCTCTAAAGCTGAAAATGATGTTTTAGGAGAGTGTAGATATATAATGCCTGAAACAGATTGTAAGATTTTATTTGGTGTTTGTGATCCTGTAATGTGTCCTGTTTCAAGATTTAACTTTGGAGGAAAATGGGATGTTGGTCCAAGTGTTGTTGAAAGTGGAATAATTGGAAGTTTGGTTTTAGGATTGCCTAATTTTGATATTCCTTATGAGCCTGTGCCAATTTGTTTAACTGGAATAAATGCAGGATTAGAAAATTTGAGAAGTGTACAAGAAGGATATAAAGAATGTTTAGAGAAAGCAAAAACAACTGGTGAATCTGTTGGAATATGTAATGAGATCAGAAGTTTGTATATGTGTGATTTATTGTGGAATGAAGCTTTGAGTATGGTTAATGCATTTGGAAGTTTAAATGGTTGGATCTCTGAAAAAATATTTGGCAAGAGCAAAGCTAGTGGTGGTGGAGAATATTTAAGTTGGGATTCAAGCTGGAAACAGTTAAGCAAATCAGTTAACTTCTTTACAAAAGAATATGCTACAAGTGCATTTGCAGCATTTACATCAAGATCCACAAAAGAGGTTGGAACTGAGATTTGTAAGCAAGCAATATTTGGAAAATATCCTGCCGGAGGAGATTTGTTAGCTCAGTTAACTGAACCTGAAAGTCCGCCACAATTTACTGGATGGTTTGAAGAAGATAGATACAGTTATACTCCAGAAGAAGGTGCAAGATCTGCATATAGAGTTTATTACCATATTTATGCAGGAAGGCATAGAGACATTAGATATGCTGTTTATTTGAAGAATGATTTTGGAAGAAGAGTTTATGTAACAAATGGAGAGTATAGTTTTTCAGGATATAGGTTATTGAGAAGAGGAGAGAGTGTGGATAAGAGTTTCACGATAACAAATGCTATGCCTGGTTTGAATAATATGTGTATTGTGATAAATGGAAGAGAATCTTGTGGCTTTGGAAGTGTATCAAGTAATTTTGCTTTGCAATATGTTAAAGAATATGCTATGGAAAAAGATTTGAGCAAGAATATTACAACTGCAGAGCAATGTAGATCTGGAAGTTCTTATTATACTCCTGGATTTGTAGAATCTGGTATTAAAAGAATTTGTGCAGTAAATGATCCAGATGGTGTAGGTGATAGCTGGGTTAAAGTTGGAAGTTGTGGTGTGGATGAATTGGGAAGGCCATTGGGGGAGTGTTATTTGTACAAGAAAGGAATTAATTTGTATAACACTAATTACACAATTGCTTATGAGAATGTAAGTAGAGTAGAAGAGTTTAGTCAGGATGATTTAGTTAAAGCTGAAAGTAAAGTTAATAGTTTGAAATTAAATAAAGATAATTTGCCTGAGCTTAGAAAGATTATAAATTCTGACTTTAGTAGTGAAATAACTGCAAAAGCTCAATATAAGGTTGGAGAGATTTATTATCTATTGGCTGGGGAGAGAGCTAAAAAAGAATTCGAGGAAGAAAAGAAAAAAGCAGAAGCAGATCTTGCAGAAAGTTGTGATATTTATTATGATGGCGATAGTTTTGGTAGCTCTGATGAAGTTTCTTTTAGATTTGTTGATGGAAAGTGGACAATAACTCCTCAAAATTATGGAGAAATAAAAGTACGTGGTTATGGGCCAGATATGGCTCGAGTTGTAAAGGTGGGAGATGTTCCGGTAATAAGATTAACTGATGTAAATTATTGTGAGGTTTTAAATATAGGCGATAAAGCAATTTATGAGTTATGTAAGAAGTTAGTTGGTGTTAAAGATTTTGGAACAGGAGTTTCTTTAATTGTTGAGCAAGCGAATAGTGAAAAGGATGATACAATTAAAGTTGTGCATAAAGACGGGGATATTTTAGAGTTTAAACATGGAGAAGCAGATTCGAGTAGAATAAATATCATGTGTCTAGGAGAAAATATTGCATCAAGTAGTAGTTCTTCTGGTATTGATTGGGGTATCTGTGGCCAATATGCAGATGAAATTGAAAGATATGCAAAAGAATATAAGGTAGACCCTAAACTAGTGATGGCCATTATGATGCAAGAAAGTGGTTGTAATGTTAATGCTTGTAACTCAGATGGATGTTATGGTTTGATGCAAATTACAGAGAATGCATATAATGAAGATTGTAAAGATCTTGCTAATAGTTTTGAGGAGATAAATAGGCCTGAAAATTATGAGAAAAATATTGAATGTGGTATTAGGCACCTCAAGTCAAAATATAATGAATTTAGAGAGGGAGTAACTGAAAGTACTACTTATAAAAATAATGAGCAATTTAGAAAATTAGTGGATAACTGTATTTCCCAATATCCAGAATATGGGGCTTACAAAGGATGGGAGGCAGCATTAAGAGCATATAATGGGTGGGGATGTAGTGCGGGAGCAGATGTTGATTATGTTGAACATGTGTTAAATAAATTAGGGATAATAGAAACCCCTGGGTTGTTTAACCAACAAAATCAAGAGACTCAAAATAAATGTGAATTATATAGTAAAGAAGAGTGTGATAATAAGGAAGGTTGTTATCTAAAAGAAAATAGAAGATTTGGTATGGATTGGTTGTCTAAAGATTCTTGCGAGTATTGTAATGAACTACAAAATTGTCAAGACATAAAAGATAAAGATAAGTGTAACTCTGGTTGTGATGGTTTAGCAAGCATTAGTTGTGAGTGGAATTCTGATAAGGAGGTTTGTCAAGAAAAATCCAGCTTTCCAGCAGAGAATATCTGATTTAACTGGAATAGACTTAAGACTAGATGGAGACCAGGGGGATCATGATGATCCAAATTCAGATAAATTATCTCAAACAGAACTTGCACTAAAAGAATTATTTTCTTCTCTTACAAATTCTGATTTACAAAGAAGTAAGTAGCTTAATTATTTTCTTTATGCAGGGGACAGGATTCGAACCTGCGTAGGCACTAAGCCATGTGGTCTTGAGCCACACCCGTTTGACCGCTCCGGCACCCCTGCTCAATAAAATATTGTTTGTCTTGTATTTAAAAAGGTTACGAGCCTCGGGCGGGATTCGAACCCGCGACCTCGGCATTTTTGGACTTGATACCAATGCCGTGCTCCACCGACTAAGCTACCGAGGCAAAAAGAATATTAAAACTGAGGGGGACGGGATTCGAACCCGCGCAGGCACTAAGCCACAGGATCTTAAGTCCTGCCCATTTGACCAGACTCTGGCACCCCCTCAAAACAATATTTTGGGCTGTAATATTA
>CAZQVG010000013.1:0-2104 GCA_964596705.1 Candidatus Woesearchaeota archaeon
GTTATGTTATTGGAGATGATAATAAAGCAAGATATTTTGGTAAGGTGAAAGATTTAGATATTGTTTAACAATAATTCTTTTAAAATTGAGTAAATTGCTGGATTTTATGATTATTGGTATTACTGGTTATAATGCTTCTGGAAAGGATAGTATGGCAGATTATTTAGTTAGTAAGGGATTTGTACATTATTCTTTGTCAGATATTATTAGGGAAGAATTAAGAAAGAAAAAGAAAAAAATCACAAGAGAAAATCTTATTGATCTAGGAAATGAGTTAAGAAGTAAATATGGTGCGAGTGTTCTAGCTAAGAAAGTTTCTGAGAAAATAAAAAAAGGTCAAAATTACGTTATAACTTCAATAAGAAATAAAGAGGAAGTTAAAGAATTAGAAAAGTTGGAAGGTTTTGTTTTGGTACATGTTTATAGTGATGTTAAAATAAGATTTGAAAGAATAAAAAAACGTGGAAATGAAAAGGATGCAGTAAAGAGTGTTAAAGAGTTAATAGAGAAAGAAAAGCTTGAAGAGTCTAGTGAAGATGATAAACAACAGTTGCATATTGTTAGTAAGATGGCAAAAGTTGTTATTAGAAATGAAGGCAGTTTAGAAGAATTTTATAAAAAAATTGATAGGTTTTTAGTTGATTTTGGAACTAAAAAAAGAACTAATTATATTAGTTGGGATGTTTATTTTATGGGGATTGCGCTATTATCTGCGCAAAGAAGTAAGGATCCTAGTACACAAGTTGGGGCCTGTATTGTTGATAAGAAAAATAAGATTGTTGGTATTGGGTATAATGGTTTTCCAATTGGATGTTCAGATGATGAGTTGCCTTGGGGACGTGGAGAGGGATTAGATAGTAAATATTGGTATGTTGTTCATGCAGAAGCTAATGCTATTTTAAATTCTGGTAGGGATTTAGATGGCGCTAAAATTTATGTTGCTTTATTTCCATGTAATGAGTGTGCTAAGTTAATAATTCAGTCAGGGATAAAAGAGATTATTTATTTGAGTGACAAATATAAAGATAGCAATGCAGTAAAAGCAAGCAAAAAGATGTTAAAAATGGCAGGAGTTAAGTTTAGAAGGCTTAAAGACTTTCCAGAAAAGTTAGTTATTGATTTTTATAACTACTGATTAGTTAATATGATCGAAAGATTTATAAATGGAAGTTTGGAGAAATAAATACTCTAAAATGAATTATAATAATGTTGTTATGGCTGTACCTAGGAAAAAAAGAAGAAATTTGAAAGGGATTGTGCTAGGTTTAGGTATGTTGGCAGGACTTTCTTTGATTCATGATAATTTGAGTTTAGAGCAAAGAGTGGATGATTTTGTTGTTCATGATGTGGAAGAGGCACCACTTCCAGAATTTTTTAAGAGCGTATATGTCGATCATCCTGAATTAATTGAGTATAAAGAAATTATAGATGCCAAAGCTTATGAATATGGGTTTGATAGTGAGTTAGTTGCAAGAATTGTTTGGCAAGAATCGAAAGGAAATGTTAAGGCTAGATCAAAAAAAGGAGCTTTAGGTTTAATGCAGTTAATGCCTTCTGTTATTAAAATGTATGATGTTAAAGATCCTTATGATCCTGCAGAAAATATAGATGCAGGTTTAAGGCATTTAAGATGGTTAACAGATAAATTTGGGGGAAATGTTGTGCAAGGTTTGGCAGCATATAATGCAGGACAAAGAGTTGTTGTTAAAGCACTGAAAAAAGGAACAGGAAGACCTGAAGTTAAGGTTGTTTTTGATACAATGAAGCAGTATTTTTATAATGGTTATGAAGTAGATCCAAATAGATTGCCTGGTCAAACAAGACATTATTTGAAAAAAATTTTAGAATATCCTGGAGATTAATCTAGTTTTCTTAATAAGTTTTCAGAGGTTATTGTTATATCTTCTGGCCTAACTACATATCCGAATTGTTCATATACTTTATGTGGGATTAATAATATTTCTCTTTTTTCCATTCCAAGTTCATGGCCTTTTAGGATTATATTATATTTTTCTAAAACTTCTTCAGAAGGAGCATTGCATGTATAATGAAATACATAGTCCCCTGTTATAATTGTTCCTTCAAAAATATGTGGATCTCTCAT
>CAZQVG010000013.1:2204-13574 GCA_964596705.1 Candidatus Woesearchaeota archaeon
TTTAAAAACAAAAATTGCATGGGGTTTATTTGGTTTGTATGGTTTGGCTACTTGTATTCAGAATGTTAGGTTTTATAATAATGAGATAAGGCCTTTAGAAGAAGAGTTTATTCAAGTAGCAGAGCAAATAAAAAAACAATATGGAACGCCAATACCTAATTATGTTTTATTAGAAAGTGGAGAATTAGAAAGGATTGTAGAAGAAAGAAAAGAAGTTGTAAGAAAATATCATGCTATTGATGAAAGTAGATGGGTGTTACGACCTAGTGGAGCAGAGATTATAGATGGAGAAACTTATTTATTGCACCCTTTTTATATTCCTAATCAACAGTAAATAATCTTGAATCGTGAACATCAAATATTCTGCTTCTAGCGCCAGCATCTAGCCAGCCATGAGCATAATTTAGAGCAGCAAAGGCGTTCACAAAATCATTATTTTTTTCAAAATGTTTTGCATCTGAGATGTATCTAGAAATCATGTCTAGAAAATCCTCTGCTAATTCTTTTTTTTCTGGATTTATGTTATGTTTAGCTAATTCATAAGCTTCTTGAGTTATTGCAAAATACTTTTCTAGTTTTTCTTTAGTAATTTTGTCTTCCATTTTCCAATATTTATTTTTTTTAGCATAAATAATTATAAATCTATTGTTTTTTCTAATATCATGGATGTTCATAGAAGTGATGAAGCAGATGCAATTCTTGGAAAGGAATTTAAGTGTTTAGATCATGGTTTTATAAGATTAGTGGATTATATGGGTACAGATGCTTCCATTGTTCAAGCGGCAAGGGTTAGTTATGGAAAAGGTACTAAATCTGTTTCTGAGGATAGAAATTTGATTAGATATTTAATGAGACATCAGCATACAAGTCCATTTGAAATGGTAGAAGCTAAATTTCACGTTAGATTGCCTATTTTTGTGGCAAGACAGTGGATTAGGCATAGGACTGCTAATGTTAATGAGTATAGTATGAGATATTCTGAATCTCTTGGATTATATTACGTGCCAAGGGTAGAAGATATTGCTGAGCAATCTAAAGATAATAAACAAGGTAGGGGGGAAAATTTAGAGGAAGTTCTTGCTATTGATCTGAGAGAAAGAATTAGAAATCAAAATGAAATGAGTGATATATTTTATCATGAATTATTGGATGAGGGAGTTGCAAGAGAGTTGGCTAGAATTAATTCGCCAGTTTCCACATATACAGAATGGTATTGGAAGAATGATTTAAGGAATATTTTTCATTTTCTTAAATTGAGGATGGATAAGCATGCTCAGAAAGAAATAAGGGTGTATGCTTTTACAATGGCGGATATAATAAAGAAAATTGTACCTATTTCTTATGAAGCATTTGAAGATTATGTGTTGAATGCTGTGACATTTTCTGCAATAGAGATGGAAGCTTTAAGGAGAGTTTTACATGGACATAATGCAAAAGATGCAGCCGAGGAAGTAGGATTAAAAGGAAGAGAATTAAAGGAGTTTCTGGGAAAAATCTAAAAATGTATTTTATTGTATTTGAAGGAATAGATGGAAGTGGTAAAACTACTCAGATGTTGAAGACAATAGATTTCTTGAAAGATTATAAACAAATTTTTGTTACAAAAGAACCAAGTACTAATAAGGTTGGGAAGTATATTAAAAGGTTGTTAAAACAAGATCATAATCCAGAGTCTAATGCTTTGAAATATTTTAATTTATATCAAAAAGATAGGGAAATACATAATAAACAAATAAAAAAGCAACTTAAGATGGGAAATATTGTTGTTTGTGACAGGTATTATTATTCTACTTTGGCTTATCAAAAGGAGCAAGGTTTGAAGACAGATTTTATTTTAGAGAAATCAAAGAAATTTATTGTTCCTGATTTGGTGTTTATTATTGATGTTCCAGAAGAGGTTGCTTTGAAACGTTTGGGGAAAAGAGGTACAAAAAATGAGAAGTTTGAGAAGTTAGAGTTTTTGAAGAAATTAAGAAGAAGTTATTTGAATATGTCTTTGTATGGGAAAAAATTAGATAAATTAAGAAAAAACAAGAAGAAAGAGAATATTGTATTGATCGATGGGAATAAAAAACCTGATGAAGTTTTTGAAGAGGTAAAAAAAGAATTAATTAAATTTTTGAGAAGATGAAAAAGTTATTATCTGTAATTTTTGTTGTTTTTGTTTTATTGAGTGTTGTTAGTGTTGTTTTTTTAGAAGAGGTTTTTAGAAATAAAGATTTAAGGGAGTTTTATTTTTTTGGGAAAGAGTTGAATGATAATTATTTAGAAAAAGAAAAAGTGCACATGGATGAAGTTAAGAATTTAGTGAATATCGTTTTGTTGTTTGATTTATTGTTAATTTTTGTTTTGTTAAAGTTTAATAAAGTTGATTTGAAGTTAAGTGGGAAAATATTAGTTTTTATTTCAGTTATTTTATTTTTTGGTGCTTTAAATTTTGATAGATTTTTTTGGAATTTTCATTTAGTGTTTTTTAATTCTGATAATTGGTTGTTGCCTGCTGATTCTTTGTTGATAAAAACTTATCCTTTTAATTATTTTAGAAATATGTTTATTTTTATTGATATTGTTTATCTTATTATTGGATTTTATTTAATAGATAGATTTAAAATATTTAGCAGATTAACTAAACTAAAATGAAACAACAACAAAGAAGGATTCATTGGAATGTTGAAGGTGTTTATTCTGGAGAGGATATCTTTAGATGGTATTTTTTAATTGTTAATAAACCATTGGAGATTGAGAAAATAAAATATAGGATTTTTGAAGATTTAGCTCCTATTATGAATCTAGAAGATTTGGATAAGAATCTTGTGCCGAGAACAGGCGGGTTACATTATGATTTGTTTAGAATCGAGAGTAGTCGTAAGAGGTTTGGAAAACCACTTTCAGAAATTTATCGCGGGAGATGGGTAAGGGATAGAAGGTTATATACAAGAAAAGATTCAGTAAGCTTGTATAATATTATCGAGAGAGAAGGATTAGTTTAGCTTCTTTAAATCCTCCAATGCTTTGTTAAATATTTCTATCTCTTCTGGGGTGTTATATATGTAGAAGCTAGCTCTTGCTGAACCTTCAATTGAATTAGCGTTATACCAGGAATGTACACAATGTTGGCCGCTTCTGATCATTATATTTTTGCTTGCATCTAAGATAGATGCTACCTCATGGAAATTTATGCCAGGTATGTTGAAATTAAAGATTCCCCTTTCTCCTGTATAACCTATGAGTTTTAAATTGTCTGTGTTTATTGATTTTACTAGTTTTATTTCGTGTTGTTTTATGTTGTCTAGACCTATTTTTTGTAAATATTCTGCTGCTTTTGCAAGTCCTAAAATTCCTGCATAGTTTTGCAATCCTGCTTCAAATCTGTTTGGAAGTTTTTCCATCTCGTAACTCTCATATGTTGTGTTAATTACAGTTTCTCCACCAACTAAGAATTGTTTTAAGTTTAACAGAAGTTCTTCTTTTCCATATAAAACTCCAGTGCCAGAAGGACCTAGCATTTTATGGCCTGAGAAACTTAAAAAATCAACATCTAATTTCTTTACATTCACTTCTTGATGTGGAACTGTTTGAGCGGCATCTAAATGTACTAATGTATTATTTTCATGAGCTATTTTTATTATTTCTTTTGCTGGAATTGTATAACCATCTATGTTGCTAGTTAATATAAAACTAACTAAATCGTAATTCTTTATTGCTTCAGAAAATTTTTCTAAGTTAAATGTAAAGTCTGGATTTGATTTTATAATGCCGTATCTCCTAAACCTTTGCCAAGGTAAAAGATTAGAATTATGTTCTTTATCTGTTAGTAAGACTTTATTGAAATTTAGTGAATTTGCTAATAAATTTATTGATTCTGTTGTATTCTTTGTGAATATTATTTCTTTTGATTTTTTTGCTCCTATGAATTTTTTTATGATGTTTCTTGCGTTTTCTAGTTCTGATGTTAATTGAGTGCCTAGCTTATGAATACTTCTTCCAGCACAAGCAGGATATTCTTTATAGTATTCGTTTATTTTATTGATAACTTGTATTGGCCTTAAAGTCATGCATGCAGAATCAAAATATATTATATCTTTTTGCAATACTGGGAAGTCTTCTCTTATTTTATTTATATTCATAGGAATTTAGATAAGAAAGAGGGGTATAAAAATATTTCTAATCACATTTTGTACTTTTTATGTTATGTTGAGACCATCTTTAACTCAATGAATTTATATTATTGTAGGGGTTAGAGATATAACGCAATTAATCTTCTTTAAAAAAGCAATATTTATATATTGAAATAAATTGTTTGAAGGTAAGAAGATGATAGAGGAATTTAATTCCAAAAGCCTTTTTATTTCTTTTTTTGGGAGTTCACATGCCGGCGAGAAGTTTGAATTAAATAAAATAAAAAATTATATCGATAAATTTAAGCCAGATGTTGTTTTAGTTGAAGGGAATTTTGATAAGTTTGATTTTGAAAATGAAGAACAGGCTATTGACGTAGGATTAGAGGCTGGGTATGCTTCATTTATAGCAAAACGAAATGGTATCAAAGTGCTTTCGAATGATCCCCCTCTGGAAGAGGATATTGATTTTATTGTTAAGAAGTATGGTAAAGATCTTGCATTTCTTTATTTTGTATTGAGGCAGATTAATCAAACATTAAACATAGGACGTCCTATCGGAGGGAGGGATTTAAAGGAAAATATTGGGTGGTTTAAATCATTGACTTTTTGGAAAGATTTTGATTATTCCGAAAAACATTTTAATGAAGTATTTAAGGATAATTTGGAAAACGAATTTCAATATAAAGATTATTCAAGTTGGTTTGATCCAACAAGAAATAACAATATCTTAAATGAGATAACTAAAATTCTAAATGTGCATAGGGATGATTTTTTAATAAGAAGAATCAATGAATTAAAAGAGAAATTCAATAGGATATTTATAGTAAAGGGAAATTTTCATTTACGTTACTTTAGAGAGCATATAGGTTGTGTTTTGAAATAATGAAACAATAGATTCTTTACAATTTTAATCACATTTTGTACAATTACAATCTGGGCCACAGGTTTGACAATCTCCAGATTCACATAATGGGTCATTACAGTTTAGTATTGCTGAGTCATTTTGCATTTCTATTGCATTTTCAATGTGTTCTCCGCCAGTACCTGTAATTATGCAATATCCAGAATCATCACCGGGACCGTTACAATTGTTATAAGCGATTATGTTGTATACTGCATTTGCTGTGAAAATTAGACTAACAAAAAATAGTATTACAAAAAACCATGAGATTGTTTCAAAGTGTTTGTAGATCGGTTTTGCAAGTTTTGGAGATTTTTGCATTATTTTGCCTACTATTTTGCTTTTTACCCTGACATCTAAACCAGACTCACATTTTCTTAATGTAACTCTTCTAAAAACACAATCAAAAGCTTCTTTTGCTAAGGGTCTGTATCTAGCAGAAAATAATGCTAAAATGCTAAAAACAATCATACTTAATACACATATCATTGAACAGAAAAAGAATGGCTAGTATAAAAATATTTCTATGAGTTTAATTAAATATATTTTTGTTTTATAATAAATATTAAATAGTGTTTGTGATTACCCCTGTTATGATTGATCCTGTTGCAATTGATTTAGGGGCTATAAAAATAAGGTGGTATGGCCTTATTATGGCATTTGGTTTTGTTCTTGGTTTATTCATGGCTAAAAAATTGGCAAAACAGAGAAATATTTCTAGTGAAATTATTCAGGATTATTTTGTTTATTTAATGGCAGGATCTATTATTGGAGCTAGATTGTGGGCAGTTTTGCTTAATTTAAAATATTATCATAGTTTTTATGATGTTATTGCACTTTGGAATGGAGGAATGGCTATACATGGTGGATTGTTTGGTGCTGCTATAGTTAGTTATTTTTATTGTAAAAAAAGAAATATTGATTTTTATGATATAGCAGATATTAT
The DNA here is from genome assembly GCA_964596705.1 of Candidatus Woesearchaeota archaeon. Lineage (GTDB taxonomy): Archaea > Nanobdellota > Nanobdellia > SCGC-AAA011-G17 > PNOQ01 > JABJPM01. The sequence goes on from CAZQVG010000013.1 coordinate 8,173, forward strand.
GGTTATTCCTTTGGCTTTAGGTTTAAGTTTTGGAAGAATTGGAAATTTTATTAATCAAGAATTTTACGGTAGATTGACAGATTTGCCATGGGGAATTCATTATGATGTTGTTCATGGAAAGAGACATCCTTCTCAAATTTATGAATCTATAAAGAATCTAATAATATTTTTTATATTGCTGAATATGTATAAAATTAAGAATTTGAAAAAAGGAACTATATTCTGGTTTTTTATTTTGTTGTATTCTGTATTTAGATTTTTTGTTGAGTTTTTTAAGGATATGCAAACTTGGTTTGGTTTAACTTATGGTCAAATAATTAGTATTCCTTTAGCATTTTTAGCTATATTTATGCTATATAGGATTGGAAAAACAAGTTCGCGAAAACAATAATATTTAAAAAGTAGGTTAAAGTTAGAAAATATACTATTATGTTCTAGGGAGGGATAAATTTGGAAGAGGATATGAATAAAGATGGTGTGCAAGAAAAAGTTGCACCAAATCTAAATAAGAAAACAAAAATAAATAAGTGGAAGATTGCTAGTTTTGTACTAGGGATTTTATTGGTTATCTCTTTGTTTTCTGGAAATGGATTGAGTTTTGTTTCTGGAAATGCAGTAGCAGTAAATGCAGTGGATTTTATTAATAGCAATATACTTCAGGGCCAGGGAACAACAGCAACATTGCAGGAAGTTAAGACTGAGAATGGGTTAGTAAAAGCAATGATTGATATAGGTGGACAAGTTTTGCCAATTTACATTTCAAAAGACGGTAAATTGTTGTTTTTGCAAGCTATTCCTTTGAGTACAGAAGTGGCTAATCAGAATACAAATGCAGAACAACAGAACAGTCCACAACCAGTGCAAGAAGTGACAACAAAATCTGATAAGCCAGAAGTTGAGTTATTTGTAATGTCCCATTGTCCATATGGTACACAGATGGAAAAAGCTATGCTTCCTGTAGTAAAGACTTTGGGTGATAAAGTCGACTTCAATGTTAAGTTTGTTTATTATGCAATGCATGGAGAGAAAGAAGTTAAAGAAGAGTTGAATCAATATTGTATACAGAAAGAACAAAATGATAAATATCTAGACTACCTATACTGTTTCTTAGAAGATGGTGATGGGGAGAGATGTTTGGATGAAGTTGGAATAGACAAAGAGAAGTTAACTAGCTGTACTGAAGCAGCGGATAAAGAGTTTAAGGTAACAGAAGAATTTGAGAACAAAGATAACTGGTTAAGTGGAAGATTCCCATTATTTAACATTTACAAAGCAGATAACGAGAAATATGGAGTAAGAGGATCACCAACTTTAGTAATTAATGGGGAAACAGTAAGTGTAAGTAGAGATTCAGCAAGTTTATTGAAAGTAATATGTAGTGCATTTAATGAACAACCAGAGGAATGTAATCAGGAGTTTTCATCAGCTCAGCTGTCTCCTGGGTTTGGTTTTTCAGAAAGTGCACAAGCTAATAACGCTGCAGCTGGCTGTGGTGTTTAAAACTTTTTCTTTCTTTTTTTAGTTAATTTTATAAATAAGTTTTAATGGATAATTTTGACCCGTCATAGCTCAACGGTAGAGCGCACGGCTGTAGAGGCTATTCGACTAAGCTATAAGCTATGAATGAAAAATAGTCAGCCGTTACCGTGAGGTTCCCGGTTCAAATCCGGGTGACGGGACTTTTTATTTTAAAGGGATAACATTCGTTCTAAAGAGATTCTAGCTTTTTCGGCAATATCTTCTGGTACAGTTATTAGGTATTTTTCTTTTAATAGAGAATCTCTAATTAATTCAAGAGTATTTTTTTTCATTTGAGTGCAAGTTCTTGGAGTTGTTAAGAACTCTTTGTTAGGTACTTCTCTTTTTAATCTTTCAGTCATGCCGATCTCAGTGAGAACAATGAAACTATTAGAATCATCTTTCCTTGCATATTCGATCATTTGGCTAGTGCTACAAACATAGTCAGATTCATTAATAACTTCTAAAGGACACTCTGGATGAGCAATGACTTTAGATTGAGGATTTAATTTTTTAGCTAATTTTACTTCTTCAGCATCAAATCTTTGATGGACATAACAATATCCATCCCAAGGTATAATTCTCTTATTCGGTACTTGAATAGCGACATAATTAGCTAGATTTCTATCTGGAACAAATATTATTTCATCGTGTGGAAGAGATTGAACTATTTTAATTGCATTGGATGATGTACAACAGATGTCTGATAATGCCTTTACTTCTGCAGAAGTATTTATGTAACAAACTGTTGCTGCATTTGGATGTTTTTCTTGTAATTTTTTTAGGTTATAATGATCTACCATTGCTGCCATTGGGCAACGAGCATTTATTGAGGGGAGGTAAACTTTTTTATCTGGATTTAATATTGCAGCTGATTCTGCCATGAAATCCACTCCACAAAATATTATTTTGTCAATTCCACTTAGTTTTGTAGCACTTCTTGCTAATTCTAATGAGTCTCCAATGAAATCTGCAACTTCATAAATCTCTGGTCTTTGGTAATTATGGACTAAAATCACAGCATTTTTTTCTTTTTTTAAAGAATTTATTTCATCTATCACCTTAATCTATAAAAGGAAAGGCTTATTTATATATTATATGATATCTTATTAAAGAAAGGAAATCAATATTTATTTATAAATAGGACATATTTAATTTCAGGAAAAACAAAAGATTTATAAATAAGTGGTTTGCCCTAAAAATCAATACAGGCAAAAGGTTCTCTCTCAAGATGGATATCCAAATATAATCCCACATTGTTCATACGAACATAGAGAGAGCTATGCTATGCCCTGGTGGTGTAGTCCGGTTAGCATAAAGCCCTGTCGCGGCTTTGACCCGGGTTCAAAACAAACATGGTTTGTGAAAGTCCCGGCCAGGGCGTACTGCCTGTTCATGGACCGGTAGCTCAGCTTGGTAGAGCACTTGGCTTTTAACCAAGGGGTCGCGGGTTCAAAACAAACAAATGCGTGTTTGTGAAAGTCCCGTCCGGTCCATATCATTTAAAATATGAAGAAAATGGCAACAGAAGAATTCAATATACTAAAGCATACCCTTGTTCCAGAACATATAAAGCTTAGCGAAGAAGAAGCTAAGAAAGTTCTTGAGGAATTTAATGTTTCTAGAGATTATTTGCCTAAAATCTTGATATCTGATCCTGCTATTCAACATCTTAATCCAGAATATGGTGATATAATTAAAATAATAAGAAAAAGCCCAACAATGAAAGAGGCTATATTTTATAGGGTGGTGGTCAATGGTTAAAGGATATAAAAATTTAATTGCGAATTATTTTGAAGAACATTCTTTTGTAGAATCGAATATAAAGTCTTTTAATAGATTTATCGAGAAAGATATGCAAGAGATAGTTGAAAGGACTGGAGAGATTATACCTACTATTATACCTCAAGAAGTTGAGAACTTCAAAATTAAATTAAGCAATGTTAAAGTTGGTTTGCCTGAAATAACCGAGGCAGATGGTTCTAAACGTGCATTATACCCTATGGAAGCAAGATTAAGAAAACTTACTTATGCTGCACCAATGACTATCACTGTAAGTTCTCACATAAATAATGTTCAAAGAGAGTCATTTGAAACTGAGATGGGTAAATTGCCCATTATGTTGAAATCTAAATATTGTCACTTATCAAACATGAAGAAAGAAGAGCTAATTAAACAAGGAGAAGATCCTTATGATTTGGGGGGTTATTTCATATTAAACGGTAATGAGAGGGTTTTAATTTCTGTTGAAGATTTGGCTTCTAATAAATTATTTGTTAAAAAAGCTGCAACTGGACCAAGCAAATATGTAGCTAAATTGTATTCAGAGCAAATAAACTACAGGATACCTCATGTTATCGAGCAAATGAAAGATGGAATAATTCAATTGAGCTTTGCTAGATTTAAGAGAATACCGATAATTGCTATAATAAAAGCTTTGGGATTGACAAAAGATCAAGAAATTATGCAGTTTATATCTACAGATAAAATGTATGATGATGTTATTTTGAATCTGTACGATAGTGTTAATTTAAAGACCCAAGAAGATGCTTTAGAATTTTTGGCAAGAAAGATTGGAATTGCTCAAAAGGAATTAAGAGATGAAAAGACATTAGAGCAATTAGATAGATATTTATTGCCTCATTTAGGAATGACTTCAAAAGATAGAATCTATAAGGCTTACAACTTGTGTAAATTGATTAGAAGGTTTTTAATGGTTGCAGTTGATGGGGTTGATCCATTAGATCAAGATCATTATGTTAATAAAAGATTAAAGCAAAGTGGAGACTTATTGTCAGACTTATTTAGAATTAATATGAGGTCTTTAACACAAGATATGTTATATAATTTCCAAAGATTAGTTAAGAGAGGTAAGTTTAGCTCTATTAAGATCATAATCCGGGAACAATTATTAAGTTCTAGAATAAAGAGTGCTATGGCAACAGGAAGTTGGCCAGGCGGAAGATCTGGTATTTCTCAGAATATGTCAAGAGTAAACTCAATAGATTCAACTTCACATTTACAGAGGGTTGTAAGTTTATTAACATCCTCTCAAGAAAACTTTGAAGCTAGGGCTTTACATAGTACACATTGGGGCAGATTATGTCCTGTTGAAACACCAGAAGGTACACCTATTGGTTTAAGGAAGAACTTGTCTCTATTGGCAACAATTACAGATAATGAGCCTGCTGAAGACAAGGTTGTTAAATTATTAGAATCAAACGGATTGAGAAAGGTTAGTTAAAAATGGTAGATGTATTTATGAATGAAAAATTCATCGGAACTGTAGCAGATGCAAATGAGTTTGTTAATAGCGTTAGAAGGCAAAGGAGAGAAGGAGTTATTCCTGAAACTTTGAATATTGGGTATGATGAGCAATTAAATGAAATTCATGTTGAAACAACAAAAGGAAGATGTAGAAGGCCTTTAATTGTTGTTGAGAATGGAAAATCTAAATTAACACCTGAATTAATTGAAAAAGTTGAGAAGAAAGAATTAAAGTGGAAAGATTTAATTGAGCAAGGTGTTATTGAATATTTAGATGCAAGAGAAGAAGAAAATGCTTTAGTCGCATTAGATGAAAGTGAACTAACAAAAGAACACACTCATTTGGAAATAAGCCCGATAACTATTTTAGGTTTATGTACATCCATGGTACCTTTCTCTAATTTTGGAAGTTCATCAAGATTGATTAGGGGTTCTAAGTTGCAGAAGCAAGGTTTAGGTTTATATGCGATGAATTATTTGTTAAGAATGGATACAGATGCTAATGTTCTACATTATCCACAAAGGCCAATTACTAAGAGTTTTATGCATGATGTTTTTAATTATGACAAAAAACCGATGGGCCAAAACTTTACAATTGCAGTTATGAGTTATGAAGG
>CAZQVG010000014.1:0-11937 GCA_964596705.1 Candidatus Woesearchaeota archaeon
CCATATCTTTCTGTATTGATCTCAATATCCCATGCATCATCTGCATAATGGGCTAGTTCTGTTGGATTATGTTGTCTGATTCTAACTCTTTTCTTATCAAATCCCATATCGGTTATTAATTTATACGCAACATAAACCATGAATGCATATGCCTCTTTTTTCATATATTTCTTCTTTACAACATCTTTAAGCTTTACAATCTCAATTTTTTCTGAATCATATCTCATCAAAGGTAACTCTTCTTCACCAAATTCAAAAAATTTCTCGTAATCCTTTATTTGATCCTTTAAAATTATCAATTGTGCTTCTGCTTGTGTAAACTCCCTAGTTCTAAATACCCCTTGTCTTGGGCTAATCTCATTTCTATATGCTTTTCCAATCTGAAAAACTCCAAAAGGCAATTTTGTTCTAAAGAACCTATAAAGCTCAGGAAATAATAAATAAGTAGTTGTTGCAGTTTCAGGTCTTAAGAATACTTCCTGATCTAATCCTACAACAGTTTTCATCATTAAATTATGGGGTTCAACATTTTCAAAATGTCCTTTTTTACAAGATGGACATGTTTCTTCTTTCACCAATTTCTTTAAATTATCAACATTAAAGTCTTTAATATCCCTAATTAAATGGTCTACTCTAAAAGTTGCTCCACACTTATTACATTTTGTGACATAATCTACAAACCCTCCTAAATGTCCAGATGCCTCCCAAACTTCCTTAGGCATTATAGTTGGGCACTCAACTTCCCAAAAACCAAATGCAGAAAATCCTTTTCTAATAACATTTTCTACTTTATTCTTTAGAAGTTTTCCTAATGGGCCCCAATCATAAAATCCAGATAATCCTCCATTGTAAATATTTGGGCTAGGTCCCCATACAAAACCTCTTCTCTTTGCAAGATCTAAAACTTTATCTTCTACTTTCATAAAACATTAAAAATAGCAATAGTTTTTATAACTTTTGTTTAAGATCTTTCAAGTTTATCTAATATCCTTCTTAACTTACTTACATCTAACTTATCCTCTCTGGGTACCCTGTCTTTTAAATCTCCCACCAAACTCTCTAAATCCTCCACTAAGTTCCACCTTCTTTCAAACTCAACATCATAGTAGTCTACCCAACCAACGAGAAAATCCCCTCTTTTTTTAAATTCTTCTTTGACTAAATCAATATTTACTCCTTCAATCCTATATAAAAAGATGTTATTATCCCATTCCTTTTCTAATTCTATTTTTGCCCCAAATACTCTACCTAATTCTGCCCCATACTCCCGAGCAAATTCTTCAGTTACACTTTCCAAATCATAAGCTACTAAAAGCCTATCTTTTGCATATTCTGGTTCATAATCTTCCATTTTTATACCTCAAAACATCCCTTAATGGAACAATATTCTTCCCTTCTAGTCTCGGGCATGCACTATTGACCCACATCTTTATATCATTAAAATCTTCTAACTTATTTATATCAATTTCGTTAACTAGAAAAACATAAGCTTCTTTTCCACAATCTTCTGCAAATTTCAAAGAAGCTTTTAATGCCTCCTGTCCAGGCTTGCTAGAAACTAATATTCCTATTTTATCTGCCAATAGATATTTTTTAATCTTGGCCATCCTCTTTCTTTCTAATTTTTCCAATTCTTCCTTACTAAACTTAGAAATTTTCCCAGAAACAGGATTAACGAAATATAATTCTTTTTTTGTAGAATCAATTAATTCTAACGGATGAAATTCTCCACTCCCTATAAAAAGATATGCATCAACCTTATCCTTTATGCTAATTGCTTTAGAGGCATTACACCCCACCATTTGCCCACCAATGTGGACTTCATATCCTTTAGACTCTAAGAATTCTTTTGCTTCATCGAGATAATCAACATACTGTATCGCACTAATCAATCCAATTCTCTTCTCCTTTATTTTAACTTTTTTCAGAACCCTAGCTAGATCAATATCTTTTACCTTAGCAGGCATAAATACAGTCTTAACTCCCCTTATCTCTCTAGTTTCCATAAAATAAAATAAAAAAAGAATTATTAAAAGCCTTTCTATTCAACAATCTCAACTAATTTGATCTTAAATTTCAAGGTTTTTCCTGCTAATGGATGATTCAAATCTAATATGACCCTGTCACCCTCTACAGCTTTTATTTTTGCAGGTATTTGCATACCGTCTGGCAGAGCCATTATCAAAGTCATTCCCGGTTCTGGCTCTTTGTCTTTAGGCAAATTATCCCTTGGAACTTCTTTTGTTAAATCTTCTCTAATCTCACCATAAGCTTCTTCTGGCTTTAATGTTATTTCTTTTTCATCTCCAACTTCCATGCCAATTACAGCTTCATCAAATCCTTTGATAACATCTCCCCTCCCAACTACAAATTCAAAAGGATGAGAATGGTCTCCGTGTTGTGTGCTGTCAAAAACAGTTCCGTCTTCTAAAGTTCCAGTATATTCAACCCTTACTTTATTTCCTTTTTTAACTGACATCTTATCAACTCCCATATAATTTTAATAAAAAACAAATAGAACGCCCTTTTAAGTGTTTGGATTTACTTCTTCAACTTCTCAATCTTAGATTTTTCACTAATAATTGCAGAATTTCCAGACTTATCCTCAATAATTATCTTTAATTTAACATCACCTAATTTAACTTTCCAGATTTTCTTTAATAGGTTCTTAGCTTTTTTTCTTACATCATTATCATCACTATTGTCTCTCTGTTCTTCTAAAATTTTTTCAAACTTACTTAATAATCCCTCTATATTCGTTATAAAACCCTCTGAAGCCTCTCCTGGCTCCATACTCATCCTTAATTGAGGAATCTTAACTAAAGCATAACTAGATTTCACAACCCTAACCTTCATATCATCCTCTGAGTCTATCTCAAATGTAATTTTTACAGGATCTTTCTTTTCTTCTGCTTCAATATCTGCTTTTGAGAACCCACATGCACTACATTCCATGGAAAACAAAAAAGTATGTCCAAAATAAGGAATATCCATTTCGTCTTCCATTAAAGTCAACTCTTTTTTGCCACAAATTGGACAGACCTGCCCTGTTAATTTTTCCATACTCATCTTATTTTTACACTCTTTATAAAATTTTGTTATCTAGAAAATAATATTTAATCTCCAATATAATGCTTGTATAATTTGTGATTAATAATGCTATTAAACGTCCCTGCCCACAGATAATTCCCTGAAACATCTGCGATATATGGGTTCCCTTGCCAGCTGTTATCTGAACTATAATCTGGATTAAATATCCTATTTAGGTTAAAATTAGTTGTAAACCGCAAAATTCTTCCAACCGGAGATGGCATTCCATCTTCCCCCTGAGGGTGAGATGCACTTGCCCAAAAATACCCTCTGCCGTAATGGAGGTTTTCAATTTTCCAGTCAGGAGCATTTGCATATATGCTAGATAGAATATTAAGGTTTCTGTCTGTGACTATTATATGGTTTATATCATCCCATGCATCTGGTAAGATATATATTTTTCCTAGATCTGGAGCATATTCTATATAACTCATATTCCCATATAAAGGGGAATTTTCATCAACTAAAATGTCATCAGCAATAGCCTCTGGATAGTCTTTATAGATTTTATAATAATGACCTCCATACCCATGCAATAATATTTGGCCCTCAATAATCGTTCCTGTATTAAACCCTACTAATGGAGGCAAACCATTATCCATACCGGGGGGGAGGTCATACTCTACAATTAGTTGTTGAGAATCTGCATCAATTTTAAGTAGTTTATTTCCAACAGGCCACCACCATATATTGCCGTCCATCAAAATGCCTGTTGATTCAGTGTAAGTCCCATGATATTGAGAATCCCAATAAAAATCAGGTAAAGTTATCTCTTCAGCCTCAAAATAATCTGGAGTTCCACCACCTCCACCCCCACCATTATCAACATTTACATTAAAAGTTAACATTGCAGGGGTAGGATCTTCATTACCCGCTTGATCAATTGCTTTTACTTTAAATGTATACACCCCGTTTTCTAAATTAGCATATTCTGCCATTGTTCCACTTGTTTCATAGCTCCAATTATTATCTCGCCCAACTAACATATACCTATACACTAAATCATCTAAACTTGTTTGATTATCAGACCCACTCCAGTGGAATACCGCAAAATTGTGTGGCCAGTCTTGCGTTGGGCCAGAAGTTATTATTGTATTTGGAGGCGTAGTATCTTGATTATTTCCCCCACCACCTCCGCCACCATTATAATCAATATTAAAACTTTCAAAATCAGGCTCTCCCCATTCTCCATGAGTATCTTCTGCTTTAACTCTGATCCAATGGGTCCCATTAGATAGGTTTTGCATAGTTAAGGAACCCCTACCCAACCCATCAGGAGTTTTTGCTTGCCAATTGGGATGGATTAAATCAGTGCTGTACTCAAATAGAATTACCCTATCATCCAAATCTTGTTCATAACTATCCCACCTTATGGTTGCAGTATTCTCCTGGATAGACACATCATATATGCTAACTGTTGGAGGATGATTTTCATGCTGAGGGGGAGCAGTTGGAGAATTATCTTTCTGGCAACCCATCCACAATCCAGCAGCAACTAATGCTGCAAGCCCAAATCTTCTTAAGCTTCCCATCAATTTAAAATAAGTAAAAAATTATTGATTTTGGATGTTGTCATCAAAACTATCTATGTTCTTATTTCTGTGAACAGATGCAAAACTTGGTGTTATAACAATCCAATCATTGCCAAATCCTGCAATATCTCCATCTATTGCGTCACAAGTCTTCTTTAGCTTATTAACAGCCCTTTTTAGTTCCACCATATCTTTTTCCCTAAGCGGTCCCACGTTAACTAACGCAATTGTATAACCCTCTCTTAGAGCGTCAAGCGCAGGTTTAATATCAGAAAAATCTTCAATAATAAATGGTCTAACTACAATCTTTGCTTTTGGTACGTCAGTATCTGGTGTCAACTCTACATAATCTTCTTCGAACTCACTTGGGAATTCTTCTGTGTAATTATCTTTAGAACTTATTCCACCCGTGATTTTTGAAAGGAATTTTTTCATCTTAAGTTAGGGAATAATGACAAATTTATAAACATTTCTATTATTTAATACACTCTAATCTTGCGACAATGTCCCATAATTGGGCCCTAGTGTAAACAGGTATATTTATATCCTCTGCAACCTCATCGAGCTCCTGTATAGATTCATCAACTCTTATTGAGATTGGCCTATCTTCGCAAGTTAAAGCAGAACAAGCATTAGCAATTTTCATCCTAACATTCCTTGGTACACCATCATCTTCCTGAAGTCTTTCCAAGATATCCAGGATTTCTTTTACTTCTTCTTGAGTCATTTTTTAATTGAGCCCATCACTTCTTTCTGAAGTTCATTAGACTCTTCCCTTAACTTTTTTTCTTCTTTCTCTAAATTTTTAACTTTTAACTCAATTATTTCTTTTTTGGATTTTAAATCCTTTTCTAATTTGTCTTTGCCAACAGCAACCATTACACTTCCAACAATTTTGTAAGTTTCTTTGGCATCTTGAATCTCTGCAAGTGCATTCTCAATCTCAAGCAACTGAGATTGAAAATTATGTTTTTGCATTGTCAATGACTGGATTCTTTGTTCAAGTAATTGCAGTTTTGATATTTTCGTTCTTGTCTCTTTGTCTACATTAGAATCCATTTTATACTGCCTTCACTTTTGTTTTAACAACTCTAGGTTTAAACAAAATTTTGGATCCACAATAAATACACCTTACCCTTTTCTTAACAGATTGGCTATCTATTGTTTTTCCACAATTAAAACATTTATATTCTACCATTTTTATTCTCCGAATGAATATGCTCTACCTGTGAATTTAGTATCACACTTACTACAATACCAAATTCCAGCAGAAACTCTTCTTACTTTTTGCTTCATGCATAGAGGACATTTGTATTTCTTCTTTTGTTTATCCTCAATAGCTTGTCTTTTTTGTTTCAACGGAGCACCATATCTTGCTCCAAATCTTCCACTACCCTTGGTTTTTTTTACCATTTTAATAGAAACCTCTTATTTCAGTGTTAAATTTCCTTTTAAAAACTTTTCTACTTTGATAAAATGGGGCTGCGAGGATTTGAACCCCGATTGCCAGGTCCCAAACCTGGAGTGATAACCAAGTTACACTACAGCCCCAACTAACGTTTAAAAAGTTTTAACCCATTAATAAATCTTACTAATTTAAAAAATTAAAAAGAAATTATTTCTTTTTCTTCTTGTCTTTGTCTTCACTGCCTTCTTCTTCTGTCTTCTCTCCACCTAGTTTACCAAGCTCTTTACTAAATTCTCTCTCTAATCTAGTATTTATCTCTTTTAATTGTGCAGCTAATTTCTGTTTTTTCTCATCACTCACTTCGGTATTCTCAGAATTTATTGCTTCATCATAAACCCCCTCATCAATCTCTTTGTTTATCTCTTGAGGGGTTTTTCCTTCAACTAATAGCCCCAATGATCCACAACTTCCGATAACACTTTTTACAGTAGATTTCAGGTTATTGCTAAGCATAGAATCTTGCTTCATTCTTGCAACTTTGATTACTTGTTCAATTGCAAGATTTCCAACTTTCTTCATTCTCTGTAATCCAGAACCCTTGTCTAATCCAATCTCTTTTTTTATAAGCTCAGAAACAGGAGGAGTTCCAATTTCTAACTCAAAAGATTTGTCATCTGTTTCAACAATTACTGTAACAGGAACTTTCATTCCTTTAAAATCTGCAGTTTTTTTGTTTATCTCTTCTAAAATAGCCTGGATATTTACTCCTAAAGGCCCAAATTTCTGACCCATAGCAGGCCCAGCACTAGCTTTTCCACCTTCAACCAATAATTCAACTTTTTCTTTAGCCATCTTCCTCTTCCTCTCTTCTTATTACTTTAACAGAATCTAATTTAACAGTTATTGGGATTGGAACAGCAGCTTCCAATAATTCCACAACAACTTCTTCTTTTGTTTCATCTATTCTTACTACTTTAGCCTTTTCTCTCTTAAATGGCCCTGCGATGATCTCAACAATATCATTCTTTCTGATATCTACAGTTCCTTTTGTTTGCTCAAGCATATGCTCTATATCTTCATATTTTACAGTCCCAGGCAATACCCCTCTAGCATAAGGAACGCCCATAACTGCTTCTTCAGCATCTGCTCTTGACCTAGCTTCTATAAAAACATAGCCTCTTAAACCATGAGGTCTAAATAAACTATAAATCTCTAATCCTTTCTTTTCGACATTTGCTGCAACAAAATCTAAAACCTGATCTTCTCGGTTTGCAGTGGTTCTTAATGTAAATATTTCAGATTCCATTTTAAAACATTCTCCATAATATGTGAACCAAAAACCCTATTCCTCCAATTAATGCAATACCTATTCCAGAAACTTTAACAATAACCTTTAATTCATCTTTTGTAGGTTTTTTAGTTACCTGGAATACTCTTTTGCTTTGAACCCAAAAGCTCTTCGCCTTTGAGAATATTGTTCTTTTTTGGTTTTCGGTCTCCATTTTAGGTTTTTTAGTTATAAGAATAACACTATTGTGGAAAATATGCAATTTATAAATGTTTCTAAATCTACTTGCCAGGAATTTTATTTTTTAATTCAGTCTCATATAACGAGATAAGATATCTAACTCGAGCTTTCAAATTTTTACCCCTATAATCTCCATATAATTCGTCATATAACTCTAACAAGGTATAAAACCCTATTGCATACCTATAATCTCTTAAAAAATCGTCAAAATCTCCATATTTCGCACCAGAATTCTGAATTAACTCTAAAATCGCAGAAGAATCTAAAAGTTTATCAGATAATTCCGAGATCCTTTTTTCAAGTATTTCTCTCATAAATATAAAAAAGAGGATTAACCAATGAAGTCAATCCCTAATTCATTTTGGATTTCTTCTTTTTTAGCTTGTTGGCTAATCTTTCTTGGCCCAAATATTTGCGGGCTATGTACTCCAGTAACAATCAACATAACCCTTAGAGTTTTCTCTAAATCTTCAGATATTTGAGCTCCCCAGATTATCCTTGCATCTTCATCTAATCTTTCAGAAACGCTCTCAACAACCTTCTTTGCTTCTTCTAAGGTCATATCTGCTCCACCAGCAACATTGATTAAAGCCCCATTAGCTCCAGTAATATCAACATCCAATAATGGGTTGTTTATTGCTTTATCTACAGCTTCAAGAGCTCTATTTTCACTGTCAGATTCACCAACACCAATCATAGCAACTCCTCCTCTACCCATTACAGTTCTTATATCTGCGAAGTCAAGGTTAACCAAACCAGCTTTAGTTACTAATTCAGCAATGCCTTTTACAGCATTTGTTAATATTTCGTCTGCAACCTTAAATGCAGTATGTAATGGCAAATCAGGAGCAAGCTCCAACAATTTGTCGTTTGGTATAACAATCAAAGTATCAACAATACTTTCCATCTTTTCAAGGCCAATCACAGCATTTTCATATCTTCTGTGGCCTTCCATCTCAAATGGTAAAGTAACTATACCTACAGTTAAAATTCCCAGTTTTTTAGCAATATCTGCTATTACAGGGGCAGCACCAGTACCAGTACCTCCCCCCAAACCACATGTAATAAATGCCATATCAGATCCTTTTAACATTTCTCTAATATCATGTTCACTCTCTCTTGCAGCTTCCTCACCAACCTGAGGAATGCTACCTGCACCCAAACCTTGAGTTATTTCTTTTCCAATTAAGATCTTATGGCTTGCATTTGTATATAATAGATCTTGAGCATCAGTATTGATAGCAATAGTTTCTGTTCCGGCAATACCAACTTCAGAAATCCTATTTATTGTGTTGTTTCCCCCTCCACCAACACCAATTACTTTTATTTTTGCTTTCTGTCTTGACAAAATTTCTTCCAATTCTTCGTCAATAGAACTTAATTTTTCTGGAAGTCTCCTTTCAGAAATCACAGGATTATTTGCTTGAACATTTTGGATTATACTGTCCATTATTTAGCCCCCTTTATTCTTTTTAATGAGTTAAAAAGGGAAATCTTATCTGATTTATAAAGTTAATTATTCTAAAGTGGTTATTTAGTTTTTTCCTCTAAGAACACGATTTTTTTTATTTTTGGAACTAATTTTTTAACTTTTTCTTCAAATGGCTTTTGGAATTGCTCTGGAATCTTTATTTTACTCGTTATTTCTAATTTATCTCCTTCAATTTTAGTTTTAAAGTTGTCTTCCCCAAACATAAACAAATTGAATTTAATTAAACTTTTAATTTGCTTTTCAATGTCATCTACTTTATTTAAGATCTTTATATTATAAACTAAATCTCTTCCAGCTAAAGGATGATTGAAATCTAATGTAACTCTTCCCCCATTAACACTCCTAACTACTCCTACCATCCCATCTGCATTTATTTGTAATCCAGGATAAGGCGTCATATTTTGTTTCTTAAACAGTGCCCTAGAAACAACTTTCATCAGTTTTGGATCTTTTTTTCCAAATCCTTCTTCTGCACTTATTTCAATCTCATATTCTTTGCCAACTTCTCTATTTTCTAGTTTTTCATCTAATCCTTTAATTACATTATGTTCTCCAATACAAACAACAATTGGACCATATTTCATCCTAGGATTATAAATATCATTAGATTTAGCAATTTCTTCGTTAGAACTATCGAATACCTTATCTAAAACTTTTATTTTTCCTGTATATTCAATTTCCACAAAATCGCCTTTTTTTATTTTTGTCATCCTTTTATTGAAAAATTAATCCATATTTAAAATTAACTGAAATCTAGAATAGTAAATTATATAAGTTTTTATCCACTTCCAAATGGTAAGATGAAATGGCGAAATGAATTAGATCCAATGATTAAAGATCATGTAGAAGCTAGAATCAAACAGTCTGCAGAAAACAACAGAGACGCTCTTTTAGAGGCAAAACATCCAAGAGAAGCTCAACTTTGGGCTGCAATTGGTTACCTATCAAAGGAACTTGCAGAGATGAGTTTAAAGCTTAAATACATGGAAAAAGCATTGGCAGATACACTAAAATCCAAAAAGAAAAAGACAAGATCCAAGAAAGAGCAGAAAGAAATTGATGATATCATGAAAACTCTAGCCAGGCTATAAACAAAAATTTTATAAATACCTCTACTTCTTTCATTTTCTATAATGGATAAGAAATTAGTTCACGCAACAAGTTTGAAGGTAGGCGGATTTGTTATTTTCGACGGAAAAGCCTGTAAAGTAACTTCAATAGAAATCTCAAAGACAGGGAAACACGGACACGCTAAAGCGAGAATTGAAGCAGTAGGTTTGACAGACAACTCAAAAATAATAAAGGTATTTCCAGGACACGACAAGGTGGAAGTGCCAATAATTGAAAAAGAGACAGCACAAGTATTATCAATAGCAGGAAACAAAGCAAACGTTATGGATATGAAGACATACGAGACATTTGATCTTGATATTCCAGATGAATTGCAAGGTCAAATAAATGAAGGTGATCAAGTAAACTATTGGATAATCCTTGGCAAAAAAGTACTAAGGTCAAAGTAAAATGGCATCAAAATTCGATGAAGCTCAGGCAAGACTATTTAATAATGTCTTTGTTTGTAAAAAGTGTAAAACTAGAAAGAGATCTACAATGCAGAAGGTATTGCAGGGAAAGATAATATGTAGAAAATGTGGTGGTAAGGCTTTCAGGACACTAAGGAAAGCAAAATGAGCATAGTTTCTATTTTTTACACTAACCCTGATTACTTTTCTTTAATTGTGTTTAGTATAGTTCTTGCTACAATTTTATTAATAAAAAGAAAAAATTTAGAGCTTCAAAAAATATTATTTCCTTTCTTATACTTGATAATGTATAAAACAAAATGGGGCCTAAGGAAAATGGACTCCATTGCTACTAAATTAAAGCACCATAGAAAGAAAATAGCTTACACATCCATAATTACAGGATATTTAGGCATGATTTTAATGACTTCCTTGTTTTTGATCTCAATTTATAGATACTTCTTTATAGAGCGAGAGGCAGTTGTCGCACCTTTATTGCCTGGTGCATCTATTCCTGGAATGCCTCATCTTTCGTTCATGCATTGGTTAATCGCAATCTTTGTTTTAGCTACTGTTCATGAATTTGCTCACGGAATACTGGCAAGGATGTATGATATAAAAGTAAAATCTTCTGGATTTGCATTCTTTGGTATAATACTTCCCATAATCCCTGCAGCATTTGTTGAACCAGATGAAAAACAAATGGAGAAAAAATCAAAAGAAGCTCAACTTGCAGTATTATCTGCAGGAACATTTTCAAACTTCCTATTTGCTGGAGTTTTCTTATTAATATTGACCTTAATCATGGCACCTCTAACAGCTCCATTAACCGAAGAGCAAGGAGTCTTAATAGCTAATGTTTCTCAAGATGGGCCAGCCTACAAAGCAGGCATACAGCCTGGCGAAGTTATCACTGCAATAAATAAAGCAGAGATAAGATCATTTAATGATTTAATTTCTATAATCAATCAAACTCAGCCTTATGAAAAAATAACTCTAACTACAAACACAACTACTTACACTTTAGTCTTAGCAGAACACCCAGACCACTTATCTTATGGGTATATGGGTGTAAGTTTAGCTCAAAAAACAGGTTTCAAACAAGAATACATAGATAAATATGGCATGTTTACAATCCAATCTTTGCTTTGGTTAAGTATCCTAATTTATTGGTTATTCCTAACAAATCTAATGGTAGGCCTAGTAAATCTTTTGCCAGTGGGAATTGTAGACGGTGGAAGAATGTTTTTCCTAGCACTAACATCCATTACAAAGAACGAAAAAATTGCAAAAGTTATATTTGCAATTGTAAGTATATTTTTATTGTTGGCATTATTATTCTTCTTAATCCCTGCATTATTTAGTTA
>CAZQVG010000015.1:0-11828 GCA_964596705.1 Candidatus Woesearchaeota archaeon
GAAGAAAACAACAAAGAAAAAAGTAACTAAGAAAAAGACAGCTAAAAAGAAAAAAAGATAATTAACTAATCACTTTTTATTTTTTATTTTCATAGTTCTTTTACCGCCACCTTTCTTGTAAATATTATATCTTGCTTTTGCTTTTTTATCTCGTTTTGTTTTTCTTCCTTCATGAACTTGCATTGTTCACCCCCAGGATTATCTATTTTTTCTTACTTTTAAATTTTTCTTCGAGTCTTTCTATTCCGATAATCCCAAATATTCCGAATAATGCAGCTCCAATAAACATAATTGTACACTTCTTACAAATTCCACATTCAACACTACAAGCTAATTCTGCCATCCCATAAGCTTCCGAATAACAATGAATTGTGAATGAAATCCAAAGTAAAACTAAGGATATTATGAGTAAACCCCAGGGAAGATTTGCCTTCCATCCCTTAACAAAATTTCTCTTCCAGCTCAAAAATATAATAAATCCAATTAGCAATGCTAGCGTAATAGAAGAAAATAATACATCTAATTTGGATATATTGAGAATACTTATTCCTAAATAAATTCCTGCAAAGATCAAGATAACAGCCATTACCTTATTGATTTTTTCTACATTAGCACTAACTCTATTTAATTTGTTAATTATCTTTCCCCCAACAAACAATAATAAACTACTTGGCAACAACATTCCAACCCCAAATAAAACTAGATTAGAGATAATATTGACACTTACATCAATTCCGATTATAGCACCAAGATAAGGCAATGTACAAGGATTAATCGCAATCGCAATCGCAAATATACCTCCAAATAAAAATGGATTTCTAATTAATGGCACATTCAGAGGATTTATACGGTTCATAATTTGCAAAACCCCTAAAATCACAAAACTAACAGATAAAAATAATCTAAAACCGCTACTGATTATTGAATTTGCAATCCCTTTAAACAAAATTCCAAAAACTAAAAATGTAAAAATAAACCCAACAATATAACTAAGATAATTCTTAAACTTGAAATGGTCTTTATCAGAAAACCGATATATCACAATTGGAAAAAGAACTGCAACACAAGGTGTCAAAGAAGCCAATATCCCAGCAAATAAAGAAAAGAATAGAGAAATCATTGTTTCTCATCAAGTAACCGCTCTTTTATTAGTCTCTCAAACTCTGACTTTGGTATCGCACCTCTTATTCCTTGCGGTTGTTTTCCGGGAGCCACGAATAATATGGTAGGTATACTCATGATCCCAAATACTGCTGCAAGTTCTTGTTCTGCTTCGGTGTCAACTTTGTAAATTTTTATTTTTCCTTTGTACTCCTCTGCTAATTCCTCTAATATTGGTGCTACCATTTTACATGGCCCACACCAATCTGCATAAAAGTCAATTATACAAGGTAGTTCCCCTTGATATTCCCATTCCTTTTTTGTCATATAGTCAAATATTTTTTCTCGAAAACTTTTTGCTGTTAAATGCTCTATCTCCATTTTTTAATGCCAATCGATAGTTGGCCCTCCCTTAATATATGCATATGCTTCTAACCCTGCTTTTGCACCTTCGCCAGCAGAAATCACAGTTTGTTTATATGGTACGCTTGTAACATCTCCTGCTGCGAAGATTCCTGGGTGAGAAGTCCTACACCGATCATCGATTTTTATCTCTCCAAGGTCATTCAATTCAATAATATCCTTTAACCAATCTGTCTTTAATTCGTAACCAATCTCTACAAATACTCCATCTACATCTATTGTCTTTTCTTCTCCACTATTCACATCTTTTATCTTTAAACCTTCCACAAACTTGTCCCCAATGACCTTGGTCGGAACGTGACTAGTGATTATCTCGACTTTTTCTAGACTCTTTACTTTATCTACGGTTATTTCATCTGCCCTAAATTCTTCTCTCCTATGAATTAGGTATACTTTTGTTGCAAATTCATTTAACAATTCTGCAGCTTCAAGAGCAGAGTTTCCTCCACCAACTACAGCAACAACTTTTCCTTTAAAGAAATTCGCATCGCAAGTAGCACAAGTTGAAACTCCTCTTCCTAAGAATTTATCTTCTCCAGGAATGCCTAATTTTCTTGCAGTTTTTCCAGAAGCAATTATTACTGCTTTTCCTTTGTACTCCTCCCCATTGCTTAATTTAACTGCAAATTCTTTATCATCTTCTTTGATTTCACTAACTTCACCCATAATAACCTCTGCTCCAAATCCAGTTGCTTGAGACTGGAATTTTGCCATTAATTCAGCTCCAGCCATCTTTCCCACACCCGGATAGTTTTCTATATGGTTTGTTAATAAAGTCTGTCCACCTAAGTCGATACTTATTATTGCAGTCTTCAATTTTTTTCTTGAGGTATAAATTGCAGCAGTTAAACCTGCTGCGCCCCCTCCAACTATTAAAACATCATATTCTTTCATTTTTTTCCAGCCTCCACTCTCTCTATTGCAATCTCCATAGCAGCTTTTCTTGGAGAAATGTTCTTTTCTTCTGATCTTCTTAGGACTTCCTTTGTATTTTCTGTTATATTCTTTTCAACCATCTCAAACATTTGTTCTGGAGTTCCATTTATGGTTTCAACATATGAACTTATTACTCCTCCTGCGTTCGCAACGAAATCAGGAACAACCAAAATTCCTTTTTCATGGAATTCTTCTTCAATTTCCTCTGTCATTGCTATATTGCTTCCACAAACAATTAATTTTGCCTTTACGTCATTTTTATTTTCTTCGTTTATCAAATCTGGTATCGCTGCAGGAACCAAGATGTCTACATCCAAAGAAACAATATCTTTTGATTCCAACTTTTTCCCACTGCCATAATTAATAACAGATCCTGTTTCTTCTTTAGTCTTCATAAGTTTTTCGTAGTCTAATCCATTTTCATCGTAAATAGTGCCTTTAGAGTCTGAAACTGCAACAACTTTTATTCCTTTTTCACTTAAAAATTTCATAACAAATGTTCCTACATTTCCAAAACCCTCTATAGCTACTTTTGGATCTTCAAGCTTTACAAACTCTAGGGCAGTTAATAATGCATGATAAACTCCAAATCCAGTGCTTCCTAATTCATGAGGTAATCCTCCCATCTCTTTTGGCTTCCCTGTGCACGAATTTTTATTTCCGTTTGCTTCAGCAAATACTTGCATCTCATGCTCAGCCATATTCATGTCTGGACCAGCAATATACTCTGTAGGTGCTATGTTTTTTAGTGCTCTAGCAAATGCAGCCACAATTTTATCTTTCTCTTCTTGAGTAAGTTTTCTATCATCTGCAATTATTCCAGATTTTGCACCCCCAAAAGGAATTCCTGCTAATGCATTTTTCCAAGTCATAGTTTCTGCCAACTTATAAACTTCTTCTACATCTACAGTTGGAGTCATCCTAATTCCTCCCTTTCCTGGCCCAAGGTTTGTATTATGTATTACTGTAATGCCCCTCATGCCAGTTTCAGGGTCATAAACCTGTATTATTTTTTCTGGTCCAAATTTATCAAATTCCATTTTTACCTCCTTACTTCATAAGTCCTTTCTTCTTTAGTATTTCATCAATCTTAGGCTTATTAAACCCAATAACGATTTCTCCATCTATATCAATAACTGGAACTCCCATTTGTCCAGATTTCTCAACCATCTCCATAGCTTTTTCATGGTCTGCACCAACATCTATGTCGTCAAATTCTATATTATTCTCTTTCAAATAAGCCTTAACCATCATACAATATGGACATGATTGCGTTGAATAAACTATTATCTTAGCCATTTCTTTTCCTCCTAACAGGAATTCATCCCGTATTTTTCGATATGTTTTTTCACTGCCTTAAGAATCGGAACAATTGTATCTTTATTCAATGAATACACTCTTTGTTTTCCAACTTGTTCTACTGTAACAAATCCATTCTTTATCAAACACTGTAGATTATGACTAACTCTGCTTTGTTCCATCTTTAATTCAGATGTTAATTGACTAACATTTTTTGAGCCTTCTTTTAAACATAAAACAATCCCCAATCGCGTATCATTGCATAATGCCTTGAAAAAGCTCATATATGTAAAGTCTATCATATGATGCGAGTATCATATATTATTTATAAACCTTTCGGTTAGTAAATTATTTAAACTCTCATTGTCAAACATTCATCCATGAGAAAAATAAAGACTACTCTATTTGCCATAATAATTATTGTGGCTCTATCTAATTTAGTTTATGCTTCTCAAGAGTATACCTTATATTATGGGGAGGGTTGCCCTCATTGTGCTTTAGTAAAAGAATATATGAGTTCTCATAATATTTCAGGAATAATTCTAAAAGAGTTATATCATAATTCCGATAATGCAAGGGAATTTAACGAATATTGTGACGAAAACAATATCCCTTTGATGATGAGGGGCGTGCCATTTTTAATCACTCCTACCGGGGATTATTATGTGGGGGATAAAGACATAATATCCTTTTTTGAAAATAATTATACTTCTCCACGAAGTACTCCTGAAACAGATAACCAGTCAAATACAACATTAACAATTCCTCTTTTAATAGGTGCAGCATTAGTTGACGCAATAAATCCTTGTGCCTTTGCTGTATTGCTTATCTTAATGACTACAATTTTATCAACAGGAAAAAAGAAAAAAGCGCTTTCTGCAGGACTATTCTTTTCTGCTGCGATATTTATTTCTTATTTTTTGATGGGGCTTGGATTATATTCAGTTATTGCAACCCACAAGATATCTAGTTGGTTCTCCATATTTATTGGTGTTTTTGCAATAATTATAGGGTTGTTTAATATAAAAGACTATTTCTGGTATGGAAAAGGGTTTTTAATGGAAGTTCCATTATCTTGGAGACCAAAACTTCAATCTTTAATAAAATCAATAACTAGTCCAATTGGAGCATTTTTTATTGGGTTTTTAGTAAGTTTGTTCTTACTTCCTTGCACAAGCGGACCATACTTAGTCGTTATTGGAATGCTAGGAGTTAAAGAAACATTCATTAAGGCATTCTGGTTGCTGGTCTTGTATAATTTGATATTTGTTGTACCAATGGTTTTGATTACATTTGCAACTTATTGCGGGATGAATGTAGAAAAAGCAGAAAATGAGAGAAAGTCTCACCTTAGATTATTACATTTAATTGCAGGCATTATCATGCTGATAATGGGCATCACACTTTTAATCCACTTTATTTAATCTAAAAAGTTTGATGTTTCTTCCAACTTAGGCCATTATTTTTTTTCTTTTTAGGGAAAGTGAATTTAATATAACACTCACTGAACTCATTGCCATTGCCCCTCCAGCAATCATTGGATTCAATAACCACCCAGTAAATGGATATAGAAGTCCTGCGGCAATCGGAATACCCATTGTATTGTAAATAAATGCCCAAAATAAATTTTGTTTTATTTTTGACATCGTAAGTTTGCTAAGCCTTATTGCTTTAACGACATCCATTATATTATCCTTTATTAGAACAATATCTCCAGATTCAATTGCAACATCGGTTCCAGAGCCAATTGCAATCCCTACGTCAGATTGAGTTAAAGCAGGCGCATCATTGATCCCATCTCCAACCATTGCAACAATTTTACCTTCTTTTTGCAGCTTTTTTATCTCATTCACTTTACCTTCTGGTAAAACTCCTGCCAATACTCTATCAATTCCAACCTGTTTTGCAATAGCCTCTCCAGTCCTCTTATTGTCTCCTGTAATCATAACAGTTTTTATACCAAGTTTATGCAATTCTTCAATTGCGCCCTTAGAATCTTTTTTCAGTTCATCAGATACTGCAATTAATCCAATAACTTTCTTATTCAAAGCAACAATCATTACCGTCTTCCCAAGAGATTCATATTCATTCAATTTATCTTCAATTCTCTTTGTATCTATTTTATTTGATTCGATTAATTTTTTATTTCCTAATAATATCTTTTTTCTGCCCCATTCTGCAATAATTCCTTTTCCTGGATGGGCATAAAACTTACTTGGATTAGGGATTCTCATCCTATTTTTCTTTGCTTCATTTAAAATAGATTCACTCAAAGGATGTTCTGAGTTTTTCTCAGCAATAGCACTATAAAATAAAACCTCGTCTTCTTTATTTGGTTCAACAGAATAAATGTCTGTAACTTTTGGTTTTCCTTTAGTTAATGTACCAGTTTTATCAAAAACAATTAAATCTACTTTGTTTGCCATTTGCAAAGATTCTGCGTTTTTATACAATATCCCATTTTCAGCACCTTTTCCCGTACCTACCATGATGGCTGTTGGTGTTGCTAGTCCTAAAGCACAAGGACAAGCGATAATTAAAACAGTAACAAATATTGTTAAGGCAAATGAGAACCCATAACCTAAGAAGAACCAGGTTAAAGCAGAAATTATGCCTATTGCCACAACCACAGGCACAAAATAAGACGAAATAGTGTCTGCTAATTTTTGAATTGGAGCTTTTGAACCCTGTGCATCTTCAACAAGTTTTATTATTTGTGCTAAAGTTGTATCTTTTCCAACTTTTGTTGCTTTGAACTTTAAAACACCCATTTTATTTATTGTAGATCCAATTACAGTGCTACCTTTTGTCTTTTCTACAGGAATGGACTCCCCAGAGATCATACTTTCATCAACAGAAGAATGACCTTCAATTACAACTCCATCCACAGGGATCTTCTGGCCAGGTTTTACTAATATAATGTCGCCAACTTTAACCTCTTCAACCGGAACTACAGTTTCTTTTCCTTGCCTAATAACTATAGCAGTTTTTGCTTGTAATTTCATTAGGTTTTTTATAGCTTGACTTGTTTTTCCTTTTGTAACTGCCTCTAAATATCGTCCTAATAGGATAAATACAATTAATATTCCCGCAACTTCGAAATAAAGATTTTCAACCCCAAACCCTGCACGACCTTTTAAAATAAAAATTGTGGAAACTAAACTATATAGATATGCAGATCCTGTACCAACAGCAACTAATGTATCCATATTTGCAGTTTTAGTTTTAAATACGGCAATAAATCCCTTCCTATAAAATTGAGATCCTGCAATTATTATTGGGGTTGCTAATAAGAATTGTAGAAGAGCCATTGTTTTATCACTAAGCTCTGGAAGTGGAGCACTAATTAGGTGTCCCATAGACAAATAAAGCAATGGAATTCCAAGTAATATAGAAATTATAACTCTTTTCTTCAGATATTTTATTTCTTTGTCTCTTAATTCTTTTTCTCTATCTTCTACTTCTTCTAAAGGCTCATATCCAACATTCTTTATCTGTTGTTTTATTTTTTCTTGGGTTATCAATTGCGGGTCATATTTTATTATTGCTTTTTCACTAACTAATAATTCTTTTGAGATTATTCCATCGAGTTTATCCAAAGCAGATTTGACAATATGTACACAATGTGGATTATCCATCCCAACTATTTTCAAGTTTAAAGTTTTCTCACCTTCTTTTTTTCTAACTTTATATCCTGCATTTTCAATAGCCCGTTCAAACTCTTCTCTTTGGGAAATCTCAGGATCATAGGTTATATGGGCTTTTTCTGATGCAAAATTTACATTAACTTCCTTTACCCCATTTACTTTTTTTATAGAATTCTCAATAGCTCTTGCACAAGATACACAATTCATCCCCGAAATGGGGATTATTGTTTTTTCTTTTTTTTCTGATTTCATTTCTTTTGTATTTGTTTTATTAACCAATAAATAACTAACAATCCTATAATGATCAATAGTATTTGAAAGGTCCAATAACTAAAACTCATCATACTTCCACCCATAAAATCGGCCATGCCACAATGATGTTCATCTTCTCCAACTAAACCATTTGCATAACTTATCCCTGGCAGGATTAATATTCCCCAAACAAATAAAACCATTCCAATTATTTTTTTCATATTTTTATTCCTCCTTACATATTAATAAATCTATTCATATTTTACATAAATTCATATCCTTCTTCTCCCCAATTTTTTGCACCACCTACCAAATTGTAAACTTTGGTGTATCCCATATCAATCAAAGTTTGAGACGCTTGAGCACTCATGCTGCCACTCCTACAATATACTGCAATTGGTGTATTCTTGTCTTTTGGCAATTTTTCTAAATTTTCTTCAAGTTTATCAAAAGCTATCACTTCATCAGTTCCTTGGATGTGTTGTTGCTCAGGCACATGAACATCTATCACAAACACATTTTCATCTTCTATGGCTTTTTTAAACTCTTTTGGTTCTAGATTTATTATCTCGCCTTTCTGCACAGCTGTACATCCAGCTAACAATAAAATAAATCCAGCTAACAATATTCCAATTATTTTTTTCCTTATCATCTTCACCACTCCTTACAACAATCTACTATTTTCTTTATTATTTTTGAAAATCTACCAATCTCTTTATGTTCATTTTGTAGTTCATTTCCAATCCTTTCTCTATCAATCATTTTCAAGTTTATTGCAAAAAATAAAGAGTATAATTCAAACGCATTATTGAACATAAGGTTAGCATTTTCTTCATTTTTCTTATATAGCTCCTTTGTTCCGACCTCAATTAACCTCATACTGCTTGCTAAAAGATGTTTACTAATGCACCATTCTTCACCTTCTGGATTAGTCACTATTTGTTTCATCAAGCTTTTCCTTAACTCTCTTATAGAATTAAGCATTTCTAGATACTTCCGGTTGTTTGTTTTCATTGCAGTAAAATAAAAATGTTCCTCTAGGCTTATTATATTCATTAATGCTATGCTTAGATCTTCGTCCTTAGACAAATCGACATCTCCCTTCTTTATTTTTTCTATTTTCTTCATCCATTTTTTTACTTCTTTTCCCATTTTACATTACCAATTGAAATATTATGCTTATGATTGTTAGCAAACTCAATGTAATTATAACACCTTGATATGGAATAATTTTGCCACCTCGCAAAATTATAATCTTCCTGCTTATTTTTGGGGATAAAGCAACCACCAATCCACCAATCAAACTGCCTACAAAAAATAGGTTCAACACGTATGTACGATTCAATAACGTCCCATAGTTTCCCATTATATGGAGATATACTGGATGCATACTTTCTCCAATTACGGGCATTATTGGCAAGACTGTTGATAAAAATATAGCCAAAACCACAATTATTTTTTGAAATGGGATGTATCTTTTTTTAATCAATCTTGCCATCCACATCCCCATAGACATTGCAAATGCTCCGATAAATATTCCTACAACAATCTTGTCCACTCCAATTAATGTCGCAGTTCCTGCAGCTGCAGCTGCTCCAATAGTACATAAAGGACAGTGTGCATAAGCCTCCTTTAATCCTATGATAAAAAGAATTAAAGGAGTAAAGTATATTATTTTCTTATTCATAGTCTCATAAATTCTTTATATTCTCCATTATTATCTACTTGATATATCACGAAATCTCCGTATTTTCTTCCAGGCATTCCTGGCGAACCAGATGGCATGTCTGGCAGAGCAATTCCCGCAATATCTGGTTTTTCATTCATTAATTTGGCAATAGCTTCTACTGGAATATGGCCTTCTACAAAATAATCACCAATTTTCATTGTATGACAACTCCCTAATCCTACTGGAACTCCTAGTTCATTCTTTATTCCACTTAGATCTTCCACATTTCTAACCTCCACATCTAAACCAAATCCCTTTATGTAATTCATATATAGTCCACAACATCCACAACTTTCAGACTTATAGAGGATTACTTTCTCGCCTGAAGGGAGATCAATCTTATTTCCATTACTGGAAAATAAAAAAATTGAGAGGAATGCTATTGAAAAAATAGCAATCCAAACAAATTGCTTTTTCATAGTTAGCATCCCCCCACCATGGATGGTGCACTTCTTGTAGCTGTTGGTGTAGATCCAGAACTACTTTGTCCACCCTGAACATTTACCTTTAAATTACCGTCTTCTTTCAAATCTTTTTGTAATCCATCTATCTGGAAAGTTTGTACTACTGTCATTACAAGCAATAAACCTACCAAAATCACAAGAGTAGCTTTTTTCTTATCTATTCTTCTTCTAGTTTCTTCCATTTTAACAACCTCCTACCATTCCTCCCCCAGTTGCACCTTTTTCAATACCTCTATACTTGTTTGTTGCAAGGTTAAGGTAATTTACATCAATGCCCTTTTCTGCTAATATAGCAGCTTTTTGTGACATTTGTGTTGGGAAGAATAGTGTTTTCCATTTTCCAACTTCTTCAAGTATCTCTTCGTCACTATATTCATCACCATGTTCTGTTATCAAATATTTAGTTAAACCTCTCATAGCATAACTATGAGCACATCCGCATGCAGGTTTACCATTTTCAAAAATTACTGCTCTTGCGCCACAACAATATTCACAAGAGATTCCATTGTTTAACCTGTACAATATATTTATGTACCTCTCCTTATCTGATCCAGAAAGTTTAATGGTCTTATCTATATTTGCTAATTTTGCTATGGTCTCATCTGCTTTTGCCCTATCATAAGGAGATACATCGTCAAAACTCACACCTAACTCTTCCCCATATACTGCAGGGATTCCTGTTGGGATAACAGAGGAAAGGCCAGATACTACTTTTCCACTGATCCCGCTATTTCCGCCACCTGTCAATTGCATAATGCTCAGGCTATTCAATATCGAGATTACTAATGTAATAACCAAAAGGCCAATTAAAAGTTGATCCTTATTTTTACCCATATCTATCACACTCCTAAAATTTGTTATTAGAAATAAGATTGAAACACCTTAATTAAATATTGATGAAACTAGTTTCACTAATTTCTTTTCAAGATAACTATGTTTGTCATACCTCTTCTTCGCCTTTCGATAATGCCTCTACCTTCTAATCTATCTAGAACTCTTGTTATTTTTACCTTTGTAAAACCTGTTTGATCAACAAGTTCACTCTGAAATGCACTCCCTTCTGATCCTTTCAACAATTCAACAATTTTTTTCTCTTCATCAGAAAGGTTTGATGGAATCTCATAATTAATTGTTTTCTTCTTCTTCTTTTGCAACATTAGGATATTCCCAATAATAAACACCACACCAATTGCCGCATACCCTAAGAATATATATGGGTCTAACGAAGATAATTCTTCATGAGGGCACTCGTTTCCAACATGTTCACATATACCTTCACTCTCACTAATTATTTTCTCAGATATTGCCTCTTTTGTATTCTCTACAATGTTATGAAAAACAACAAATTGTATTATGGAGATTACTACTAATATTAATCCCAAAACTTTCTTATTTATCATTCTAACTCCTCAAAACTAATTTCTCCACTTAACAACTTTCTAAGGACACTCTTTATTTCTTCAATTTTAATTCTAACTTGCTTCATACTAGAAATCTCTCTTAGAGTAACATCCTTGTCTTTTAAAGAATCATGATCTACTGTTATACAAAAACTAGTACCAACTTCATCCATTCTTCTATATCTTCTTCCAATACTTCCAGAAGCATCATATATACATACAAATTCTTTTTCTAATTCCTTAAATATCTCTTTTGCTAATTCATCCATTCCATCTTTCTTCATTAATGGGAATACCGCAACATCTATTGGCGCCATCCCCTCCTTGAAGTTCAACCAATCCCTTTCTTTATCTTCCATCATAGAATTCTCTAATAAAGAGTATGCAGTCCTTTCAAGGCCAAAAGCGATTTCTAAGATTGTTGGATATTTTCCTTGAACATCCATCTTTGTTTTCGAGAATTCTGCATGCCTTTTTAAATCATAATC
Organism: Candidatus Woesearchaeota archaeon; assembly: GCA_964596705.1. Taxonomy (GTDB): domain Archaea; phylum Nanobdellota; class Nanobdellia; order SCGC-AAA011-G17; family PNOQ01; genus JABJPM01. The sequence continues at coordinate 11,740 of CAZQVG010000015.1, forward strand.
TTTTCTATCATGTACTCCACACAATTCAAACCAGCCATATCTTTCTGTATTGATCTCAATATCCCATGCATCATCTGCATAATGGGCTA
>CAZQVG010000016.1:0-2398 GCA_964596705.1 Candidatus Woesearchaeota archaeon
GTATAGATGAAGAAAATTTTGAAAAATTAGATTTTGTTAATATTGGGGGAGGAATTCCTGCGCAATATAAAAATTTCAGAAAAGAAGTTATTGATTATATTTTTAATAGAATAAGAGAGTTAAAAGAGTTTTTGAACGATAAAGGAATAAAAATGATCATTGAGCCAGGAAGATTTATTGCTGCTCCTTCTGTTAAATTAGTTTGTGAAGTAATAAACGTGTATGACAATAATATAATTGTTAATGCTTCTGTGTATAATAGTGCAATGGATACTTTTGTGGCACATATAAGGTTATTGGTAGAAGGAGAGTTAGAAAATGGAAAAGAGAGATATACAATAAAAGGATTTACTCCAGATTCTTTAGATATTTTTAGGTATTCTGTTTATTTGAAAGAAAAGCCTAAGGTTGGAGATAAAATTGTATTTTTGAATGCTGGGGCTTATAATTATTCAAGTAATTATTTTAATCTAGATAAAGTTGAGACAGAGGTAGTTGATTAAATCATTTATACTTAATTTCTTAACTTTTTTAAATTTTGTTTTATTTCCAATTTTATGGGATTATTGTCTAGAGAGTTTGAATGTATAAGAAAAAGGTTAATTGAGTTAATCGGAAAGGAAGCAATTAGATTGGAGTATGTTGCGGACAATAATGTTTGGGATTGGCAAAATAAGAATTATAAGTTATTAAAGAGTAATGTTGCTCAAATTGAGAAAGATCTATTGTTGAAACTAAAAGAGTATGCAGGCAGTTTAAAACGTGTTGATGAAGATTTTAAGTTTGGCAGAATTTCAAGTGAAAGGTTAGAACAAGTTGTTGAAAAACTAGACACGGAATCTGAAGAAGCAATATTTGAATATTTGATATTAGTTTATGGGGCAGTATATGACTGTATGGGACCGATTGCTGCTTGGAATTTAGTTAGGGAGAGTAAATTTGAAAGCCATATAATGCATGGAAGGAACCCATATAAAGTTTTATAAATCATTAACTCTTTTTTTAATTATGGATTATGAAAAGTTAGGGTTTAAATGTGGATTGGAGATACATCAGCAACTAGAGACACACAAATTATTTTGTTCTTGTCCCAGTATTTTAAGGGATGATCCTCATGACATAATGTTCAAAAGAAGATTAAGAGCAGTTGCTGGGGAATCTGGTGAAGTGGATGTTGCTGCTGAAGAAGAAATGCTCAAAGATAAAGAGTTTATTTATGAAGGTTATTCAGACAGTACATGTAGTGTGGAATTTGATGAAGAACCTCCGCATGATGTTAATCAAGATGCCTTGAATATTGTGTTACAGATTTGTAAATTATTAAACTGTAAAATTGTTGATGAAGTTGAGGTTATGAGGAAAACTGTAGTAGATGGAAGCAATACTTCTGGATTTCAAAGAACTATGTTGGTTGGATATGATGGATATATTGAAAGTTCAAAAGGCAAAGTTGGAATAACAAGTGTTTGTTTAGAGGAGGATTCTGCAAGAAAGATAAAAGAATTGAAGAATAGTGTTGTTTATAGGGTAGATAGGTTGGGAATTCCTTTAGTTGAGATTGCTACTAGTCCAGATATAAAAGATCCAGGGCATTGTAAAGAAGTTGCTGAAAAACTAGGAATGATCTTAAGAAGTACAGGCAGAGTAAAGAGGGGTATTGGAGTTATAAGGCAAGATGTTAATGTTTCTATAAAAAACGGTGCAAGAGTTGAGATTAAAGGTTTTCAGGATTTAAGAAGTATGCCTAAGATAATTGAAAATGAGGTTAAAAGGCAGATGAAAGGGAAAGTGAAAAACGAAGTAAGGAAAGCGAATCCTGATGGAACTACAACTTTTATGAGAAGTATGCCCGGTGCTGCTAGAATGTATCCGGAGACAGATGTAAAACCAGTTGTTATTAGTAAGGATATGCTTGAAAAAATTGAGATTCCTGAGTTGATTGATGAGAAAGTTTTAAGGCATGAAAAAATGGGATTGAGTAGTGAATTGGCTAGAAGTTTAGTTAAGTCTGGATTTAATTTAGAGGATTATAATTATAAATTAGATAAAAAATTAATTGCAAATGTTTTAGTTGAGGTTCCAAAAGATTTGAAAGCTAGGTATAAGATATGGTATAAATTTAAAGATGAAGATTATAGGTTTGTTTTAGAAGCTTTAGAAGCAAATAAAATAACAAAAGATTCTGTTGTTGAGATTATGTTAGAGATTAGTAAGGGGGAGAAAGTTGATTTAAGCAAATATAAACCAGTTGATTCCAGTGTTTTAGAAAAAGAGATTGAGAAAATTGTTAAAGATAATAAGGGGTTGACTATGGGTGCGTTGATGGGAATGGTTATGAAAAAGTTTGGCGGGAAAGTAGATGGTAAAACTGCATCTGAGATAATTAGGAAGTATTTGT
>CAZQVG010000016.1:2498-11484 GCA_964596705.1 Candidatus Woesearchaeota archaeon
GGTGCTATAATACCTGCGTTTCCTGTTGATTTTGTGTTATAACGTTTTGCTGTAGAATAATTATGTAAATATGTTTTGAATATTCCATCCTTTACTATTTCTGTTCTTTGGGTTGGGTGACCTTCATCATCAAAACTTATTGAGCTTACACCATTTTCTAAAGTTCCATCATCTATTAAATCGAAATTTCCTAGTTTTTTATTTAATTTATTTGCAAAAAAAGACATTCCAGACTCCACATGAAATATGGATGCTGCTTCGCCAATATTATCTAGTATTGGAGCAAAAGCTAAAGGGGAAAAAACTATGTTATATTTTCCAGGTTTTCCTTGTTCTGGATTTAATGAAAGCTTTGCAATTTCTCCAGCTTTTCTTCCTGTTTTCTCGGGATCAAATTTTGATAATACTCTGGAAGTTGCTGTTTTATGGCCAGATGCTTCTTCTGTTTTGAATGCCCTTAAAGAAAGATATAATGAAGACAGTTTTTCGGATTTTTGTATTCCTGTTGAGGTTAATATTGAAATATCTGCTGTTGATTTATGGAACGTTCCAGATGTCCGCTCTGCATTTTCTAATGCTGCATTTATTGCAGATCCTACAACATCTACATCGTCTAAATCATAAATTTTTTTATCAAAAAGATTTTTTATATTTGGATATTTGAATTTGTTTTCCGGGATTCCTAGGTAGTTTTTATTTGGAGATGCAGTTTTTATGAAGCTTTTTATTTTTTGTATTGTTTTTCTAATTGAAGCATCATCAAATTCTTTTATTGTTGTTGAGACAAGTTTTTTATCCTTTGCAACAAAAACATCAATTAGAGTTGTGGATTCTAATCCGGTTTTTGCTATCTTATTATTGACAAACTTAATCATTGATTCATCTGCAGAAATCTTTTGAAGAATGATATCTTGGATTCCTTCTTTTAATAGTTGTTTTTGTATTTTTTCAAGGGTTTGCATTTTATTATTATTTATTGGAATGTTTTTAAAGATTTTGATTCAAAAAATCATTTATTGTTTTTTGACCAAAACAAATGTCATAGAAATCACAAAACTTGCACAATGGGCCAGGATTCATTGGATAGTCCTCAATATCTTCAGATATTGTTTTTTTCTGTATTAATTCACATTCTCTTTTTGCGAATTCTATTAATTCTTGATCTACTTCAAGATAATGCGGTTTGTGTCTAAGAAAATCTATTCCAACCAAATGGGGTTTTTTTCCGTATTTTTCTTCATACAATAATGCGTAAATTGCTAGTTGTAATCTGTATTCTTCGGTTAGTTTTTCTCTGGCAGAGGTTTTATAATCCATTAAACTTACCTTGCCATCTATTTCATGAATCGCATCTATAAATCCATGAACTTGATGTTTCTCTGACATGAAATGTACTTCTGTTAAAGGTTTTATTGTATTGAATGCTTCATTTAATCCGTATATAGATACTCTTGGTTTTAGTGTTTTTAAGAAATTGTTATACCAATTGTTTAGCATGGATAGAGTTTCTTCATAATAGAATTTTAGTTGGTCTTCTGTGAGTTCTATCTTTTTTAATTCTTCTTGGTTTTCGTTCCATTTTTGTTTGAATAAATTGATTAGTATTACCTTTAATTCAAACTCATAATGTTTAGAGTCTATATTTGAGATATCTACTTTAAAGAAGTCTTCTAGAGCAGAATGAACTATCTTTCCACGTTGTAAATGGATTGAAGGTATTTTTTTCTCTAATTTCAATACGTATTGATAATAATATTTTCTAGGACATTGCTTGTAAGTATTTATCGAACTTGGACTTTGAACTCTTGGCGCCATTTAATTTTTGAAAATAAGTTATATTTTAAATATTATCCTAGTGGAGTATATATTAAAGAAAGAAAGTTTTTTAAAGAGAAGAACCAATTTTTAATTAAATTAATTTTCAAGAGGTGGTATAATGGCTAAAAAGAAAACAGCAAAAAGAAAAAGATCTTCTACTAGAAAATCTGTTGCTAAAACCAAAGTTGCTCCACAACCAAGTGGAATGAAAGCAAATACTCGGGCAAGTTTGATTTTTGCAGGAATTGTTTCATTGATTTTAGGTTGGATACTTTGGGTTGAAATATTGAATTTGGAGCAAGTGTTTGCTATATTGTTGTTTATCGCAGGTGCAATAAAAGTCCTATGGGGAATCTTTGCGAGGTGATAGTATGGCTAAGAAAAAAACAGAGCAAAAAAACTGTTGCTGTGTTAACATGAACAATCACATGTTTGGCGGGATCATATCGATCTTGCTTGGATTAATCTTGTGGTTTGGATATTTAGATTTAACACAAGTAATATCCTTAGTTTTGGTTTTAGTTGGATTAAATAGGTTGTATCAGAAAACAACTTGTTAATTTTTTCTTTTTTATTCATACCTTAATGCTTTTACTGGTTTTAATTTAGCAGCTTGTCTTGCAGGCATTACACCAGATACAGCCCCTGTTATAAAAGAGAATAATAAAGCTCCGCCAATTAGTAAAGGCGAGATACTTGCTTTTAATAATCCAGTGCCTAATGCTTTTAATGCAATTAGTTCTACACTTTTTGCTATTCCTATGCCGATTAAGACACCTATTGCGCCCCCGACAAATCCTAGAAATCCAGATTCAATTAAAAAGATTAACATTATGTCTGAATTTTTAGCCCCAATTGCTTTCATTGTTCCGATATCTTTTGTTCTTTCCAATACAGAGGTGTACATTGTATTCATTATTCCAACTCCACCAACTAATAAAGAAATTGCTGCAATACCAACTAAAACTGCAGAAACTATGCCAAAGATATTACCAAATGTTTCAAGAAGTTCATCAGCGGTTTGGACTATAAAAGTTTCTTGACCTTCCTTTTCATTTCTAATTTTTCTTAGTTCCCTTTTTATTTCTTCTGCTAATTCTATTGGATCTTTATCTTTTTCTGCAAGAACTATTATCTCACTTTCTTCATCGCCAGTATTGAATAAATCTCGCACAACTTCCTTAGGAATTGTTACAGAATCGTCGTCAAAAGGATTCCCAACTTTTTTCGAGATGCCCACTACTTTAAAGGATTGTCCGTTGATTGTTATTTTATCTCTTACATCTAATGGTTTTGACCATAAATTGCCAAACGCATGATTGTTTCCGACAACTGCTTTATATTTATCATTTACATTTAGCTCTCTGCCTTTATCTAGTTTAATAACATCACCAAATAGATAAGCTTTCTCAGGATCCACCCCAAATATAAAAACAACTTCTGTTTCTCCACGATATTCAACTTGCCCGGTCTTCATTAAAAAACCTGCTGCATCCTTTACCCCGTTTAAGTTTTTTATTTTTTCAAGTTGCGAAGTGGTTAGCATAACTGATTCTGCAGCAGTTCCAGGAGGACCTAAAGATTTTGCTTTTATTATTATTTTATCGCTGCCTAAATCTTGGAATTGTTCTGCTATTGAATCTTGTAACCCTTGACCGATTGAAATTAAACTAACTACTGCTGCTATACCTATGAAGATCCCTAGCATTGTAAGCCAGGATCTCATCTTTCTTTGTTTTATTCCATTTATTGCAAAGATAAAATAATCTAAAATCATCTTTTTCGTTTTTTGATTTTCCTATAAATTATGAACAATACAAGAATCAATACAATTATCCCAATTATCTTTGAAGTGTTGTTTTTTTGGATTAAGCCAAGATTTATTGCTTCTTGCTCTGTGTAAAGTTTTATGTGTGCGTTTTGAGACTCTTGTTTATGATTGTTTAAACCATCTCTGTAATCTAGATTTATTGTAATCGGCAAGTTTTTTGGAATGTTATTTTTTAATAATATCTCAAATTCGGCTATATCATAATCGTCTGAATCTAGATTCCCGATATAAACCTCGTTACTGGAAATTGTATCAAAGAAATTTGAATCTGCTAAACCTAAAGTCAAGAATTGTACATCTGAAATTCCTTGATTTATTATTTTAACTTTGATTTTTGCTTTATTTCCAATTATAAAATCTGGTTCTTCTATTGTTGCTTTTAATGTAGGTTGTGAATTTATTGTTATGCTAATAACGTCTTGCTCTTGTTTCGGAACTAATGACGTTACTGTGGTGCCATTTATTTCGTATGTCTCTTCTTGCTCATACTCTATTAGAATTGGAATTTTATAAATACCAGATTTTGCATCAGGTAAAACAATTATATCAAACTCTACATCCTCTTTATCATCTTCTCGTAGTTTGTCTATTGTAGCAGTACTTGATCCTGCTGGCGAGATTGGTAAATCTGGCGAGCTAAAGTCTAGCTTTATAATTATGTTTTCTAAGTCTTGTTCTCTTGAATTTTCAATCTTTAAGTTTATTGTTGCTCTATTTCCAGGCTCAACAATCGTTGGCGTTATCTCAACATATTTAACATTTAATGCGAATGCATTTGGCAACAATAACAAAATTAATGCTAATGCAAAAATTATTTTTTTCATTTTTCTAAGATCCTCCCATCTTGTATTTTGATTAACCTCTTTGCGCGTTTAGCAATGTTGGGGTCGTGTGTGATTAGGACAATTGTTTTATTTTCTTCTTTGTTTAGAGTTTCAAGTATTTGTATTACTTCCTTTCCGGTTTTAGAATCTAAGTTTCCAGTTGGTTCATCTGCTAAAATTAAGTCTGGATCGGTTACTAAAGCTCTTGCTATTGCAACTCTCTGTCTTTCTCCGCCAGAAAGTTCTGTAGGTTTATGGTTTATTCTATGGGATAAACCAAGTTTCTCTAGTTTTTGCTTTGCTAGTTCAGTTGCTTTTTTTCTTGGAACATTTTGAAATATTAATGGAAGCATTACGTTTTGCAATGCAGTTTGAGAAGGGATTAAGTTAAAATTTTGAAATATAAATCCTATTTTCTTACCACGTAATTGGGCAAGATCTGATTCTGAAAAGGTTGAGATGTCTTTACCATCTAAGATTACTCTCCCGGTAGTTGGGATATCTAGGGAACCTATCATATTCATTGTTGTAGATTTGCCCGAACCAGAAGGGCCAACTATAGCAAGAAATTCTCCTTTATTTATTGTTAAAGATATTCCCTTTAGTACTTTCACTTGTAGTTTTCCAAGAGTATATATCTTCTCTACATTATCTAATTGTATTAAGGGTTGCATTATGTTCTGGCAAAAGGTAGCTGATTTATAAAGTTTGTTATTTGTTACATTCTAATAGTGGTAACCGGAAATAAAGACTGAAATAGGGAAAACTTTATAAATGATAGTTATTCTTTATTGACAATCATTCTTAATAAGAAAATGACAACTCGTATGACAAATCAAAGAATAAAAATTTTGGAATATCTTAGAAGTACAAGGATACATCCAGGTGCAGAGAGGGTTTATGAAGCAGTAAAAAAAGATATGCCTGCAATTTCGTTAGCTACTGTGTATAGAAACTTAAATGTTCTAGCAGAGGAAGGGGAAATATTGAAGTTTGAAGTTAACGGTGAAGCACATTATGACGGATTTTCTCATTTGCATTCTCATTTTGTGTGTAATGGTTGTGGAAAGATAATTGATATTGAATTAGAAGAAATCCCGAAATATGCATTAAAAAAAGTGAGAGATAATGATTTAGAAGTGCATTCTGTTAAGATAATATTCGATGGATTATGTCGGGAGTGCAGGAGGAATAAAAATGAATGAAATAAAAAGTTTAGAATATGAGTATAATGCATTAGAACCATATATTGATGAAGAGACTATGAAAATACACTATGACAAACATTATCAAGCATATTTTGATAATTTTATTAAAACAATAAAAGGCACAGAGTTAGAAGAAAAAGACGTAAAAGAGATTTTATTGGATTTAGATGGTGTTCCTGAAAAGATTAAACAAGCAGTAATAAATTATGGTGGAGGATATTTTAACCATAGATTTTTCTGGACAATCTTAAAAAAAGATGTACCCTTTGAGGGAGAGATTGCAGATGCAATAATAAAAAAATGGGGTAGTTTTGAGAATTTCAAAGAAGAGTTTAGTAATGCAGCAAAAACACAGTTTGGCAGTGGATGGGTGTGGTTAGTTTTAGACAATGGTGAGTTAAAGATAGTAAAGACGTCTAACCAAAATTCTGTGATAAGTGATGGCATGAAACCTCTATTGAATATTGATGTATGGGAACATGCATATTATTTGAAATATAAAAATAAAAGAGCAGAATATGTTGATGCTTTTTTCAATGTAATAAATTGGAAAAAAACAAATGAATATTTTTTGGAGGAATAAAAATGGAACAAGAAATTAAATTGGAAATTGGAAAACAAGCTCCAGATTTTGAATTGGAAGCTTTTCAAGAAAATGAAATAAAGAAGATTAAATTATCTGACTTAAGAGGAAAATGGGTTGTGTTGGTTTTCTATCCAGCAGACTTTACATTTGTTTGTCCAACGGAATTAGGTGAGTTAGCAGACATGTATGAAGAGTTTAAAGCAAATAATGTAGAGATATTAAGTATAAGCACAGATACTGTATTTGTACATAAAGCATGGCACGAAGATTCAGAAACAATAAAGAAAGTCAAATACCCAATGTTGGCAGATCCAACAGGAAATGTTTGCAGGGATTACAATGTTTACATAAAAGAAGAAGGAGTAGCTTTAAGAGGAACATTTATCATTGATCCAGAAGGTATTCTGAAAGCATATGAAGTACATGACAACAGTATTGGAAGAAGTGCAAAAGAACTAATGAGAAAAGTTAAAGCAGCCCAGTTTGTTGAAGAACATGGAGACCAAGTATGTCCAGCAAGTTGGGAACCTGGAAAAGAGACTTTAAAACCTGGACTAGATCTGGTTGGTAAGATTTAAATATACTTTTCTTCTTTTTTTAAATATGAATAGTAAAAAAATTGGAATTGTTATTTTTGTTTTTGGAATTATTATTGCATTAATTGTGATAAATTTCATATCGCAACTAAATAATAATGCAAAAGATATTGGATGTTTTAAGGGAGACAATTGTGCACAGATAGGATATAAATTAGATATGGCTCATTTTGCGTTTGGAATTATAGGGTTTATATTGGCCATGGGAGTTTATTTATTTTTCTTTTCAAAAAGTGAAGAAGCAATATTAAAAAGATTGGAGGAAACAAAAAAAGAGCAAACAGATGAAGAGAAATTTAATTTAATTCTAAGAGGATTAGACCAATTTGAAAAGAAAGTTTTGTTGGCAATAAAAGAGCAAGATGGGATTACTCAAAATACATTAAGAATAAGAACAAATTTATCAAAAGCTAAACTAAGTTATGTGTTAAAATCATTAGAAGAGAAAGAGCTTATAAAGCGTGTGCAAAAGGGAAAAACTTTGGCGGTTTATTTGAGGGTATGAACGATAATTCTTTGAAATTTTAACGATTCAAGCTTTTTTAGGGTTTCTGTTCAAGGGATTAATTATTAATAAAGGTAATGACTAAACCATTAATAAGGAATAAATTGGAGGTAGATAATTATGTCGAAAGAAGATAGAAATTGGAAAATAGCCACTTGGGTTTTTGGCATTCTATTTGTTTTAGCAATTATAACTAATGGATTTAATTTTGGTGGTGAGGAGAAGGTGAACAATCAAGGAAACAATAATCCTCCCAAAAGTAACATAAATGCAAATGATTTTGTAGATAATGATCCTTATTTGGGAGATAAAAATGCAAAAGTTACCATTGTGGAATTTTCAGATTTTCAATGTCCTTTCTGTGGAAGATTTAGAAGCCAAACTTTTGATCAATTAAAGAGAGAATATATCGATAGTGGTAAAGTAAGATTTGTTTATAGGGATTTCCCATTGAGTAGTATTCACCCTTATGCACAAAAAGCAGCTGAAGCATCAGAATGTGCAGAAGACCAAGGAAAGTTTTGGGAATATCACGATGAGTTGTTCAGAAATCAGGGAGATTTAAGCATAGAAAATTTAAAACAAATTGCAGTAAATTTGGGATTGGATAGTAATGAATTTAATGACTGTTTGGATTCTGGCAAATATGCAAATGAAGTAAAAAAAGATGTTAGTGATGCCCAAAAAGCAGGTGCAAGAGGTACGCCTTTCTTCATTGTAGGGAATAGGATTATAAGTGGTGCTCAACCATTTGAAGTATTTAAAAGTGCAATAGATGCACAACTTTAAAGATGAAATTAAAAGAAAGATATAGTAAAGTGAAAAGCAGTGTCTCTAGAAAATTCCCTCTTTTTTTACTTATTTTTCTTTTTTATTTTATTGTTAATATTTTAGTTAATAATCTTTATATTACGTTCCCTACGTTATTGCACATTAATGTCATATTCTTAGTTCCTTATTTATTGTTTAATCTTATTATTTCATTACTTGTATCGGTTAATGGTGTGCTAGTTATAGAAAAGATAAAGGAATTAAATCAAATAAAGAAAAGTGGGGGCATGGTTGGGCTAGGCATATTTGGTGGATTATTGGGTAGTGCTTGTCCAGGATGTTTTGCAGGTTTATTTCCTGCATTTGTTGGATTATTTGGAATTACAGCATCATTAGGCAATCTTCCATTAAACGGATTAGAACTACAGGTATTCTCTTCGTTTATATTGGTTGTTTCGTTAGTTCTTTTGACAAACGAAAATAAATGTGAAGTGAAAATTTAAGAAAGTTCCTCTATTTCTTCTTTTGCTTTTTTGTTTTCTTCTACTTGTTCTTCATCGATTTCATGAAGTAAAGTTTCAAATTCCCCGATATGTGTTTTCTCTTCTCTAGCTATGTCCAAAAGAACTTTCTTTATCCTCTCATTATTTGTTGCTGCAGCTAATTGTTCATATAAGTTAACTGCATCTAATTCTGCAATCATTCCCATCCTTAAAATTTCTTTGTCTTTTTCTTTATCTGTTAAATTTTCTAAAACTATTGGTATTTTTGATAACATTTTTTCATCCAACCTATAGTTTGATAGTTTAATTTATATATTTTGTTATATTTTATTATGCTAATGGAG
>CAZQVG010000017.1:0-10930 GCA_964596705.1 Candidatus Woesearchaeota archaeon
CATTAATAATAATTTCATCCACTGCCTTTATTTCTGTACTTGGAATGAATTCTCCATTTTCATCATGCCCATCCAAAAACAACATCTGCTCATTATTTGGTAAGCTGACTTCAGATAAGATATTGCCATCCGAATCAACCAAAACCACCCTTCCTACACCTTTTTCAAAAGATCTATCCACAAAACCATAATCTTCTTGAACATCTACAATCTTCCAACTTCCCTCCAAATATTTTAGTCTCGCTGAATATAAAGGAGCAGACTTCAAAACCAAAGACTCTCCACTAACCCTTTCCAATATAAGATTCTCTAAAACATATTCATCATACGCCCCATAAACTTTAGATTTCCAATAATCCCTCATAATTCCAACCTTAATGGGCCTAGAATTTTCATTATTAACACATCCCCTTACACATTCAGAACCATTAACAATACTAAACTTAGGACAAGTTTGCCATTCTGAGTCGCAATTAGGTGCATCCCAGGTTATCTTTCCACCATACTCGTATTCATCCGCAAAGTCTGCAAAAGAATGTGCAAATTCATGAGTCAATACAAGTGGATCGTCCGCAACATTTACAGAGATAGTGCCCATCCAAGAACTCGACCTTAATAATTCAAATAATTTTTGAACTCCATCAGTATCTACAACAACCACTGGATAATCATGAGGGCATTTCAAAGATGCTTGTTTTATTTTAGTTGGTTCACATACAATAGCATCTCCTCCATACCTATAATTACACCCCAAATCTAGATCCAAAGAAGGAATTGCATAAAAACTAAATTTATCTTTATAAGAATTATAAGGAATTGTACTTAAAAAAGAATCAATCATTTTATTTACACCTTCTTTGAACTCATCGTAACTATCGTAGTTATCTGGCAAGAAAACAATACTTATTTTATTAGTTCCATTCCCTTCATACAAAACATCACACCCACTTAATTGAGGAGCGACTGCCTTTCTAATATTTTCATCCCCTTTAGAAGAACCAAAAAACACAAAATAAACCAGTAAAAGAACAACTAAGATTATTGCTCCAATAAGAAATATCCACCTCTTATTTTGCTCTTCATAAAACATATACCCTAAATATTTAATCAACTATATAAAAATATTGTTTATCTACACAGATATTCTTTTATCAATCTATATTGTGAACCGTCTTTTGTTAATTTACTTTCAAATAACCCAAATCCTTTTACTTCAAATTTAAGAGGTTTAACACTCACATTCTCCAAACAATCAAAAAACTCTTTTTCTTTTTTAACAAATTTCACCCTTCCCAATGTTAAATGGGGAGTAAACCTCTGATCTTTTTTAAACAAACCAAATAATTCAGAATCAACCTCTTGTTGCAAGTTAATTAGGTTTTCTTTAGGTTTTACACCTACCCACAAAACATTGACCTTATCGTTATTAGAGAAAAACCCAAATTTATCAAGTTCCAAATTAAATTTATCAAACTTTATCTTCTGCAACTTTTCATCAATTTCATCAATGTCAACCTCTGTCTCTCCTAAAAACTTTAAAGTTAAATGAAGATTTTTCTTGCTAACCCATTTTATTTTAGCAAACCCTTTATTCAGATTCTTTTGAATATTATATAACTCGTCTTTTATTTCCTTAGGCAAATCAATTGCAATAAATAATCTCATAAGAATATTAAAAATCAACCTAAATAAAAGATTTGTGTTTCTTCTCACCAAATAAAACCCAATAGACTACACCAAGACTAATCAAAGATAAAATAAATATTAATAAATCATCCATTTTAACCAAACATGGCAGCATAAGTGTCTTCACCATTTTCAAAATCCAATCCTTGTCTTACTTTACTTATTGCTGCTAAAAAATCCTCCATTCCAACCTTAACCCTTTTATTCCTTATAGCAAAATATCCTGCTTCAGTACACACAGATTTTATTTCTGCACCAGAAAACGAATCTGTCAAGGCAACAATTTTCCTAAAATCCACTTTATCCAAATTCATATTCTTTGTATGGATTTTAAAAATTTCTTTCCTGCCCAATTCACTTGGCAGGGGGACATGAATTAACCTATCTAACCTTCCGGGCCTAATAATAGCAGAATCCAGAATGTCAATCCTATTTGTAGCCCCAATTATCTTAACATTATCTAATGGATTAAAACCATCGATCTCATTAAGCAACTGCATAAAAGTTCTCTGAACTTCTCTTTCCCCACTAGTTCCAATATCAACTCTCTCTGCAGCAATAGAATCAAGCTCATCTATAAAAATTATAGAGGGTGCTTTTTCTCTAGCTAATTTAAAAATATCTTTAACTAATTTAGCACCTTCACCAATGAATTTCTGTACCAATTCACTCCCAACAATTTGAATAAAAGTAGCCCCTGTACTTGCTGCAACAGCCTTAGCTAAAATTGTTTTTCCTGTACCACTTGGACCATACAGTAATATCCCCTTCGGAGGCTCAATACCAACTTTTTCAAATAATTCTGGTTTCTTCAAAGGCAATTCTACTACCTCATAAATCTCCCTTATTTGATAATTTAACCCTCCAACTTCTGACCACTTAATTTTAGGCTTTTCAATTATTAAAAAGTTTTCAACATCATGAGCTCTAGTACTTCCAAGAACATCAACAATCGTCAAAGATTTTTGTTCAGACAAAACTCTTTCTCCAATTTTAAGTTTCTTTTTAAGACTTGGTGAAACATTTACAAAAAAACTATTTCCATTAGATAATTTAACAATAGCCTTATCATCAAAAACATTTACAACCTCACAAACAACTAAAGGAGGTTCCTTATAGGAATCTAATTCTTTCTTTAAAGCAAAAACAGTCTGTCTTAGTTTTCTATTTTCCTCATTAAGAGAATAATAACTATTATCATCACCTCTTTTCTTTAAAAGAAAATCCATAAAACAGAGAATATAACCTCATTTATAAAAATTACTCTCGTAAAAAACATAGATTTATATTTTATAGTCTTCAAATATACACAATGGATGACTCGACTTTATTGAAGATTTCAATGATTTGTTCACTTATTGGAATACTAATAATTCTTTTTATTGCAGAAAACACAGAAATTCCAAACTCAAATATAGCAAATATAACAAAAGAAAAATTAGGAGAAAAAACAACAATAAGAGGCATAATAAAAAAAGTAATCGAAACACCTGGCCTCCTAATAATCAACGTTCAAGACACAACAGGGAATATAACTGCAATAATATTCAAAGAGGAAAATATCACTTTAGAAAAAAATCAAATAGTGACTATTGAAGGAACTATAATAGAATACAAAGGAAACCTAGAAATTCAAACAGATGTTCTAAAACTAAGAAAACCAATATAAAATGCTTTTAGAGATATTTATTGCAATATTGCTTGGATGTTTCGCAGGAATAATTACTGGATTAACTCCGGGAATTCACATAAATCTCATTTCTTTATTAGTTCTTAGCTTTTCAGCAACATTATTAGAAATAACAACTCCACTAATAATTTCAATATTTATAATTTCTATGGCAATCACACATACTTTTCTAGACACAATCCCTGCAGTTTTTCTAGGTGCACCAGAATCAGAAACCGCACTATCTATTCTACCAGGCCATAGATTATTATTACAAGGCAAAGGATATCACGCAGTAATTCTAACTTTAATTGGCAGTTTATTCAGCATAATAATCGGCATAATTTTTGCACCATTTATTGCTACAATAATAAACAAGATCTACCCAACACTCTCTAAAAACATGGGTTACATTTTAATTTTATCTTCTATATTTTTAATAACAAAAGACTCAAAATCAAAGTTTTGGGCACTAATTATTTTTTTACTTGCAGGTGTTTTAGGAATAGCAACATTAAACATGCCCAACTTAAAAAATCCTTTGTTTCCATTACTCTCAGGTATGTTTGGTATCAGCACCTTAATTATAAGTTTATCTCAAAAAGTAAAAATTCCAAAACAAGAGATATCAAACTTAAAGATAAGTAAAAGCACAATAACAAAAGCAGTGGGTGCATCATTTGCGGCTGGAGGGTTATGTTCCTTTCTTCCAGGATTAGGTCCTGCTCAAGCTGCCATCCTAGGATCTCAATTAACAAAAAAATTAGAAAGTGAAGGTTTTTTAATTTTAGTTGGGGGATTAAACACAATAAATATGATATTAAGTTTTCTAGCATTATATATCTTAGACAAAGCAAGAAACGGAGCAATAGTTACAGTTTCTAAAATAATGGAAACGTTTACATTGGAAAATCTAATTTTATTTTTTGGAGTAGCCTTGGTTGTGGCAGGCATCGCAACGTTTCTTACAATAAAAATAACAAGAATCTTTTCAAAATTAATGACCAAAGTAAACTATAAAATAACATGCATCTCAATAATAAGTCTAATAACAATTCTAACAATATTTCTCTCTGGCAAGATTGGATTGCTTATTCTTTTAGTTTCAACAAGCCTTGGAATGGTTCCACCTTTATTAGGAATTGGGAGAAATCATCTTATGGGTTGTTTATTACTCCCCGTGATATTATATTTTATCTAACCAAAAAAATCATTTAAACCTGATTGTTTTTCCGGTTCTTTTCCAAATACACTCTCGACCCTTTGCTCAATTAATTTAATAGTTCTCATAGAATAATCTGGAAGTTTATACTTAGAAGCCAAAAATAACATATGGGCCAAGTATTTTGTAACTGAACCTTCAGATATAGTAAATAATAATCTTCCACCACATTTAGTACATTTTCCAACCAAAGGAGGCCTCCTAAACTTTTCATTGCATTTAACACATCTAAATTGCTGCATACTAAATTTACGAAGATTACCCTTCAAATCCCGAATAAAATGTCTCTCAATAACTAACCTAGCAACATCATTCTCATCTACAGCCCGAATAATATCTGCCAATCTCATTTGCCCATCAACCTTTTCTTTCATCGTAGGCAAAGATTTATACGAACTACAAAGTACTCCATTACTTATGCTCTTTGTAGGATGGGTAAAACCATATCCAACATATTGCTTAGGTGTACCAAGATTATCATTCAATTGTTCAATTTTAATATCATAAGGCTCTTTATATTCCTCACAAGCTTTGTAAAACTCCAAAGGATATTCCCAAACAACATCCATATTAAAAACCATATCATCAACTTCGCCCGCAATAATCTTATTAGATAAAACTAAACATGCATCCTGAGTAGCTCCTCGATGTGCTGGAAGATATTTTCTTGAAAAATTTAAAAAACCATCAAGCAACAACATTATACCATTCTCATCCCCATCACAATCTCTTCTTTGAGCACTATGCCATAACGGATGAGCGTAACACCCTTGAGTATCTGAAAATCCAATTATCCTACCCACAATTCCTGCAGAAGTATGAGGTGCTAAGCTAATAATTAGATGTCCAACTAAATCTTGTTTTGATTTCAAATTATAAAAAGGTTTAACCCCATACAAAGTCTTCAATAAATCATCTATAAAATTAGCAACTCTAAACAAAATAATATCTGCTCCTTCTTCAGCAGATCCTTTACAGTTGGGCAAAACAACATCTTGAGGTTTTAATTCTAAAATCTGATCATCATTAACTAATTCTTTCCCATAAATATCATGAGTGTATCCCAACTCTTTTAATTTTTCAACAGAAGTTCCAACCTCATTCGGCTTAAAGTGAGTTAAAGACATTTCAGTCATGTCATATCGAACAGTTCCATCTTTGTTTACATTGATATTATGTATTGCCCTTAAGACACCTTTAACTAAATTTTCAGGGGTATGATCCTCATTAGATGTACCCCTAACACCTTTTATAATTGCAGGCAATTCATTAAGCTTTAAAACTTTCTGAGCATGATCAAGATATCTAGAAACTTTTATCTCTTGAAATTTATAAGGTCTTGCATCAGGATAATCCTTAACAGAATCAGCCCCAATAATTTTATCTGCAGAAGGGGAATAAAACATCTTTTCACATTTTACACCACACTTCTCACAAACAGGATAAACAGTATATTCATTACATGATTTACAAAAATAAATTGGAAAATCAGATTTTATTTTTCCTTCTTCCATTGCAGCTTGGAAAGACCTCAATCTTCCACCTTCTTCTCCAACTGGAAATAAAACATGAGGACTGCCTGTCAATTTTCGCATTTTTGCCTTCTCTGGACGACCCATTCTCGCCCCAATGTAAATCCCAGATTTATCTTTAATTTCAACTTCTGAAAATTTATTTATTATTTCCAAGACATCTTTTTTCCCGCTTACAGATTCCACAATTCTCTTAAAATCAGGATCTTTTGTATAAAAACCCAAACTAACCATCAAACCGATTGCCCAATCACATCCTATAACTACAAATTCTTTATTAGCAACATTATGGGGCACCCCTAAAAGTTCTAAAACTCGCTTTGGATTATCAAATTCTTCAGCCTTATAATCTAAAGGCAATATTATTTTATTCTCATCTTTTTTTATTACTGCCCTCAACAGCCAATCCACTAATGCCAAAAATTCTTTTACTGAAATGTCTTTCCAATGATAAGTATATCTTGGATGAAATGGTACTCCTAACTCCTTTGAAATTTTAAAAGAATCTTCTGCATTTATCTGAGTAATTATTGGTTGCCTATATAATTCCTTAATTAAAGGCAAACTAACTCCAGTCAAATTATGTATTTCCTCTGGACTTTTATGTTTAGCCTCTACCTCTTTAAACCACCATTCCTCACAATAACCTGGTGGAACCAATCTATGAGCCCTGTCAAAAAAATCACCATAAGGAACTAAAATATCTCCTAAAAATAGTATCTCATCTATCTCACCCAAAAGATCATCTACATTAGACTCATCCAAAAACAAAACATTTCCATTTTTTAGTTTAACAATTGGGCCTTCAATACTATCGCAGGCACTTAAAACTGTTCCTTTACTTGGTCTCTCCCATTTTAACTGAGTACCTATGCCAATATAACCATCCAAAACTTTCATTGTAACTGGATGTATTGCTGTAGAACTCAATCCAGTATTCCTTCCTCTTCCATACCTTAACCTAAATCCGCCCTTTCCCATAGGATGAGTTAAAACAGGCCTACCCGCAACAAGATCTTTTATAAAAGTATAATCAGGTTTTATCAAATCATCTTCTTTCCCTTTACTCTTTGATTTTATCTTCTTTTGAAGTTTTACAAAGTCATCTAAAAAAGCCCAATGATCCATTCCAAGTTCTTTATACCATTTAGAAAACTTTCCCCAAAACTTAGCAAATTTTTGTGCCAAACCTTCACCATAAACTAAACAAAATCCATTTCTTAATCTATTTGTACTAACTCTTGATAAATCTTTATAATTAGGAACTTCAATTTTTTCACTAGCATCCCCTTCAATTTGTACAGGCAAATGTTTAGTTAAAAAAACCAACTCATCTTCAGAAGGCATATACTGTAAATTAGTAATCCTATCATGAAAGTGTTCTAACTCGCTAAAAGTTCTATTAATCTCATCTTCAGTAGGGTCATATTCTGCATAACCCATCTGTTTTCTCACATAATCACATACTGCAACAAAAATACATGTAGCAGTAGTACCTGCACTTCTTATTGGACCTCCAAAATACAAAGAGAAAAATTTGCCTTTTCCATCATTTCTATCTTTTAGCTCTAAACGAATAAATCCTTCCAAAGGACTAGCAACTACTCCATTAGTAATATATGCTAAACCAACCCTCAAACCAACCTCCATAGCCTCTAACTCCGAATCAAATTTACAGAATTTCTGTTTAGCTACCTCTTCAGCAATTAAAAATGCAATCCTCCAATTTTGAGAACCATACTCTTTCTCTAATTCCTCTATTCTTTTACTTAAACCAGAATTAGCTAACTGAGGTGCAACTACACTAATTAAACCTTCTACTCTCTCAGCCATATTTTTAGCGATCGGAATTTCTACATCTTCAGAAGGATCAAAACCTCTAGATCTAGCTACTTTCGCTACTTCATAAGCCCTTTCGACTTCTTTACCTAAACTATCAAAATATTCTTCAATACCATTTTCCATTTTTAATCGCAAAATTTCATAACCTTTATATCCCTAGTTTTTAGATTAATTATTGGCACCCTACATGGTTCAGGATGATGGCCAACTTTTTCCTGAAACGCAGTTTTTGCTTGCCAACAACTCCCACACAACATACTAGTTTTACCATATTTACTTACACTCAACTTATGAATATGGCCTGATAAAAAGAAATCTGGAATTTCATCAATAATCAACCCATCTTGAGAAGGGTTTACAACAAATAATGTAGAGGTATGAGTTGGGGCTAAATGTCTTTTCTGTAATAAAAATTTCATAACTAGATCTCCTCTATCATAACCTCCATTTAACCTTATCTCTTCAACCCGATCAATATAATAATCAAAAGAGAAACCATGATAGATTAGCAAATTAAATCCCGAAAAGCCATCTCTCTTTCCAATATTAACCATTGAAGGGTTTGTGACCAACACAACATTATCAAGTTCGTATAAACTTTTTGCCAACTCTTTATCAAATGCAGGCTGTGGCTCAGCCAATCTAATTGCATCATGATTTCCTGGACATATAATTATTTTAATATCATTTCTTATTAACTTAATATACTCTGCAAATTTATCATACTGAGATTTTAAATCATGAATTGTTAATTCTTCGTCCTGGCCAGGATATACCCCTATTCCATCAACCACATCACCTGCAATAACTAAATATTTAACAGCTCTCGCAACTTTTTTCTGTTCTGTGGATCCAACCTCTCCATTTAACCATTTAATAAATCTCAAAAATTCTTCTTCTAAAAATAAATTAGATCCAACATGAACATCGGAAATAAAAGCCATGTATTCCTCAACAGGAGATTTCTTTAAATTATTACCATTCAAAGGCACATCAGGAAATAAAATATCATTAGCAAAAACTATTCTAGTCCCCATATTTCCGTTTACCCCAATAACCTCATCTAGAACAATATTAGAGGCTTTCTTAAATAAGTCTTGTTTATTTGAATTTACTAAAACTTTTATAGAGCCAGTAGTATCTTCAACTTCCAACATTATATTTCCATTCCTAGTAATCTCCTTATTATAAACTACACCAATCAAGGATACTGTCTCCCTCTCAGGTTTATGAAATAATCGATTTATAGAAACTGCATTAGTTAATTCAGACCTATTTTGTAATATTTGCCTTAACTTGTTATATCTCACTTTATAATGTTCAATAAAGTCATCAACTTCTACCTTTTTCAAAGGATCATCATAAGACTTCAATACTTCAACACTTCCAGGAGATTCATCTACCCCAATCTCTCTCTCTTCAACAATACATTCTTTCAAATATTTAGACTTCAAATCATCCAACAAACTCAAACTTATTGTAGGGTTTTTCTCTGGATCTAAATATTTTTTAATTAAATTAAAAGAACTCTCATCCAAACTACCTAGAACATCCGGCTCCAATAAATACCCCCTATCCATTAAAAATTTTATTTTTTCTTTCATAAACTAAGCCAACCTCTCAATTGAGAGATTAAATTAGGAATACTTGATTGTGGCATGGCAAGTCCAATCTCTTTAGTTCTTCCATACCTGCCTTTGCTTATCACCTTTGCATTAATTATCCCCAACATATCCAATTCTGCAATCAAATCAGACAATCTTCTCTGAGTCAAGGCTTTCAAACCACTTTTATTACAATAATCCAAATAAAGTTCATAAACATCACCAGTAAAAAATTTCTCATTACCCATCTTCTCATATAAATCAAATATAGCCAACAATGTTATCTGAGATTGTTTAGGCAACGTACTTATTGCTTCAACAACAAGATCATTTTCTATCTTTGCCTCAGCTTGATCTATATGGTCTATTGTTAATTTATTTTCCCCGCTCCTTTCAGCCAGTTCCCCTGCAACTCTCAATAGATCTAAAGCTCTCCTGGCATCTCCATGCTCACGCGCGGCATAAGCTGCACATTTAGCTATAACTCCTTCAGAAATAACTCCTTCTTTGAAGGCCTCCTTTGCCCTCTCATGAAGAATATCCTGTAGTTGCAAAGCATTGTATGATGGAAAATTTAAATCCTCTTCTGCCAAAGAAGATTTGACTCTGGGGTCTAAATCATTAGCAAACCTAAGGTCATTTGAAATTCCTATAAATGTAATCTGAGTATTCTTCAACTCAGTATTTATTCTTGTTAAATTATATAATATCTCATCTCCTGCTTTTTTAACAAGTTGATCTATTTCATCTAACACCAAAATTACAGTATTTTTATCTTGATCTATGTGTTTGATAAACATCCTATATACTTCATCAGTAGGCAATCCAGTAATAGGAATGTCTTCTTGTCCGAATTCTCTGGCCAAAGTTGCAATTAGACGATATTCAGTATCTGCGACCCTCTTCAATTTGCAATTTATATATGCTATTCTTAAAGGCAAATCCCTTTCCTTAGCAATTTTCTTCAGATTATTTATAACATGAATTACAGATAAAGTCTTTCCAGTCCCAGTTTTTCCATATAAAAACAAATTAGAAGGTCTATCTCCCCTAAGAACAGGAGCCAATATTCCTGCGATTTCCTTTATTTGTTCGTCCCGATGAGGGATATTATCGGGTGTATAACTTGCTTGAAGAACTTTTTTATCCTTAAAAATAGACTCTTTATCTAGGTATTCTTCAAAAAAACCTCGTATATCACTCTTTACCATAAAAACTGTTTTTGAAAATATGTTATATAAACATTATTATAATTTAAAATAGACACCAAGACCTATGTTTCCTATGGAAACTATTCTTCTAGATTTTCAGCACCCCTTTCATTTTCAAACCCATAACAAAAAATAAATAATAAAAAAATATAGTTATATAATAT
>CAZQVG010000018.1:0-3777 GCA_964596705.1 Candidatus Woesearchaeota archaeon
CCTATTGTGTAATTAAATGCATGACCAATATGCAATCCAGAGCCAGAAGGATAAGGAAACATCTCAAGAACATAGAACTTTTTCTTTTTTGATTCTTTAACTTCAAATACTTTTTTTTCTTCCCAGTTTTTTTGCCATTTCTGCTCTATTTTATTGAAGTCTACCATGTTATTTTTGTTTTTAGTTAGATTTAAATAATTTTGGATTGAGAACTAATTTATTTGTTTTTGTTTCATCTTATTTTGGAAAAGTACTGCTAAGATAGATGCAACCAATATATAAGCCGAGAATAGCATCATATTTGTCCTAATTGTGTAAGGCTGAGTATTAAACAACATTGCCCTATTCAATATATTCTCAATAAGGGGGATTGGGAGGTAACTTATAATAGGTTTTATACTGTATGGGAGGAATTCTGTAGGTATGACCATATTAGAGGTTATAAGGAACAAAATTCCAACAGTAATTGCAATTAAAATTGTATTCTCCTCTGAGTTGG
Organism: Candidatus Woesearchaeota archaeon; assembly: GCA_964596705.1. Lineage (GTDB taxonomy): Archaea > Nanobdellota > Nanobdellia > SCGC-AAA011-G17 > PNOQ01 > JABJPM01. The sequence goes on from CAZQVG010000018.1 coordinate 500, forward strand.
CGACAGATCCAATCACTATCCCAATTAGGATAAATAAAGCAAGGGATAGTGTTAACAATTGAAAAGAAAAGTTGAAAAGATATAAATTTGATTTGAATAGTATTTTTGAGATCAAGATTAGCAGAGTCTCTTGGAATATCATTATTATAAATGCTGCTATAAATAGAGCAGCTATAAATTCTGTTTGGGACATTGGAGAGAAAATGTTTCTAAAAAAGGCTTTACTCTTTTTTTCTGACAATATAAGGATTGATCCTAGCAGTATTGAAGAAAACATTAAAGATATCAGAAGCAATTCCGGTAAAGCATAATCAAATGAATTTAATTTTATTCTGCGAGACTCTCCGGTCTTAATTCCGGTATATCTTACTGGAATTGGTTCTGTAACCTCCTGAGATAATGTTTTTTGCAGATATGAGGATTCTTCTTTAAGAGTCTCTAATTCTGTATTAAGTCTCATTAGTTTTCCTCTTATCTCAGGCAAGATTTTTAATACCTCCAACAACTCATCATCCCGTATAAGCTCTTTTATGGCCATTATTTTTTCTTTTATATCATCAAATAGGCCCATATCTATTGAATTGGTGTAATTAGAAGGAATATCTTCTATTTCTCTTTGCAGATCATTAATAGATTCATAAGTCTCATCTAGGCTCTTTCTTATCTCAGAATTTAACTCTACTTGGTTCACTATTGCATTCTCAATAAAGTCTAATTTCTCTAAGGTTTTATTTATTTCATTTACCTGAGTTTCTATTGATCCAAAAATATTGGAAATTCTTCCTGAGGCAGATTTTATTGAAGATCTCATTATATCTGCTGATTCTTTTGCTATAGCAGATTGTATTTTCTGTATAACCTCTTTAACAATCTTTGTCCTAGAATAATCTACATATGTCTCAATCATATATCTGGCTCGAGAATCATATTCCCCAATTATACTCTCATTTTTTCTCTGAATAACTAAACAAGCATAATCTCCCCCATGTTTGAGAAAATCTTCACAGAGGTATTTAGCCTCTTCCATACTTGTAGTCTCAAATTCATAAGCCCTTAATCCCTCTTCCCTCAGGCTAGATATTAAGTTAGTGGTAAACTCATTTTCATAATTGCCTGGAAATGTTACTTCTACATTAACCCCATGCAGATTGTTTCCTGAAAAAGTCAGCCCTGCCACCACTATTATCAATATTGGCCCAAGGATTATTACAGTTAAAGTTAGTTTGGACCTTGCAATTTGTTTTATTTCTTTTTTCAATATTGTATATATTCTAATGAATCCCATGTTTAATTATCCGCCTAAATATTTCCTCTAATGAAGAGGGTGTTATTTTGATCTCCTTAGGATCCTCCCTCAGGTTTATCAAAATATTTAATAGCAAAGAGTTATAGTCTTTGATTGAATAACTATCTTGTACAACTAAGGTTAATCCATCTACCGAATCTTTAACATCCAACACTTGGACATATTTTGTTACCTCTTGATATATCCTATCATATTGCCCAGGATAAGATTTTAATTTTATATTTAGAAGATTTATGGATTTTTGTCTTAGATTATCAATTGTATCAAAAGCTAAAACTGATCCCTCATTCAATATCAAGATTTTTGAACAAAGACGAGAGATCTCATTTATAAAATGGGATGACATAAGGATGGTTGTTCCTTCTGCATTTATTTTTTCAATAGAATCTAATATCTCTTTTCTTAATTTAGGGTCTAATCCTGCTAAAGGTTCATCTAGAAGCAATATCTTAGGATTATGAATAAGCGATATTGCCATATTTAATCTTTTTTTTGTTCCCCCTGAAAGATATTTGGCCATTGTTTTATAATAAGGAACTAGCTCTAATAAATCAACTAAGTATTCTATTCTCTGTTTGAGGTCCTTTTTTGGGATCCCATATATGTGCCCAAAATATTCTAGATTTTCTTTAACTGTCAAATCCTCATATAAACTTGGATCTTGAGTTGCAAATCCCATTATTTTACGTGCATTTTTCTTAGATAATTTAGAATCTCTAATCTTTATTGGATTTCCTTTGTATCCGAATACCCCATAAATGCCTTTCAAAAATACTGATTTGCCTGCTCCAGAAGGTCCTATTACACCTACTATATCCTTCTCATCAATTGTTAGAGAAACATCTTTTAAGAGATCTATTCCATTTTTTGCTATGGAAAAATCCTTTATCTCCAGGAACGGTAAACCTTCCATTAGAATAATATCTTGCGAGAACTATTTAAATAATTTTGGATTGGAGTTACCTTCCAAAAATTTATAAATAGCAAAAATCAAAAAAGTAATATGATGAGAAAAAAGGTAGTGCTTTTTGATTTGGATAACACATTATATGAATATGAACCTGCACATAAGAAAGCATTAAATGCAGTTTATAACATATTAAGAAAAGAGATAAAAATAACAAAAAAGGAATTCTTAAGATTGTATAAAATATCAAGAGCAGAGATAAATAGAGAGTTGGCTGGAACTGCTTCTTCCCACAATAGAGTGTTATATTTCCAGAGATTAGTAGAAAAATCGCATAATACAATTGAGTCAGAAGTTGTGTTAAAATTGTATAATGCTTATTGGGATAATTTCTTAAAAAATATGAAATTAAGAAAAGGAGTTATGCAAACTTTAAAAAAATTAAAGGAGTGGGGAATAAAAACTGCAATTGTTTCTGATTTAACTACACACATACAACTAAGAAAAATGTCTAAACTAGGCATAACTTCTTTTATTGATGTGTTGGTAACTTCTGAAGAAGCAGGTAGTGAAAAGCCCCATCCAATTATGTTTTTATTGACATTAAATAAACTTGGTGTGAGTCCAGAAGAAGCGATCATGGTAGGAGATAACCCAGTGAATGATATTGAAGGTGGAAACTCTGTAGGGCTGGATACTGTTTTATTAACAAATAAAGAATCCAAAGAATTCAAATTTAATGAAGATTATGAAAAACCAAATTATATGATAAAAAATATTTCTGAAATATTGGATTTATTGGAGAACTAATTAAAAAATTTCTTTATGTTTTAATTTTATTTTGTAAGAATAGGATTAAAATGAAAAGGGCCGGGAGGGATTCGAACCCCCGAATCGAGGCTCTGCAGGCCCCTGCCTTACCGCTTGGCTACCGACCCAATATCCGGACCCGGAGGGATTTGAACCCTCGACCCCTTGCTTAGAAGGCAAGTGCTCTATCCAAGCTGAGCTACGAGTCCTCAGTAGATTATTGAAGAAATTAGTTTTTTATAAATCTTACTAAAA
>CAZQVG010000018.1:3877-10807 GCA_964596705.1 Candidatus Woesearchaeota archaeon
AAGTATTGAACATTGTCATCATCTTCATCATCAGTTCCAGTAGTTTGGTCATTGTCAGTTCCTGTTGTAGAATCTACGCCACAGTCTCCAGTTGGTGTGAACCTTTCAGAAATTACACCAATTGCACCATCATGTTTATCGTATGCATAGACTTTCAATAAGTATTCAGATTCTGCCATATCCTCTGGAAGAGTTATTACAAAGTCTATTATCTTCTCCCGGTCATCATACCTGTTATTATCTAAATCGAAAATTTCTGATGTCTGTTCAATCCCTAATTCAGAGATCACTAATTTAAGGTACATATCGTCCTGATCCCGATCTCCAGTATTTACTGCTTTTGTGGTAATTGTTAATGTTCCTCCACATTGAGGAGTTTCTGGCATAAAATTCAAATATTCAAAGTCAACTTCATCATCTGAGTCTTTAACCACTTCAAATGGTTGTCTAAATACTTTGTAAAGTGTGAAGTCGTTTGTTGAATCATCTGCATCTTCACCAGTAATTTTTACTTTAATATCATAATATCCCTTATCAACATTAAGCGGGATATCGAAACTAAATCCTTCTGTTTCGTCATCTCCATGATCTATATCAAATCTATCTGTTTCAGCATCTAAATCATCGCCATCATCAATATCTAAAACCCATACCTTAATTTTTACATCTTCCATGTCAAAATCTGCATCTCTTAATTCAATATCAAAATCAAGAGTATCTCCTGGAGCAAGTTCATCATCTGAACTTACATCAAGATCTATTGCATGGAATAAGGAAGTGTATACATCTATGTTTAGCTCAAATGAACTTATTGTTTCTGTTCCAGATTTAAGTTCAATTGTGCCTGTGTAATCATCCAAAAACACTTCTTCTTCAGCTTCTAATTCGAGTGTTATTGTTTTTTCATCTCCTGGCAATAGGGAAAATCCTGAATCTGAGAATGTTAATATGATTTCATTTGAATCGTCATCTTCAAATTCTGTGGAATCATAACTAAATGCTAAGTCTGTAACTTCTTGGTTTCCTGTGTTTCTCAATGTAACTTCAATTGTTTTTGTTTCTTTTGGCTCTATTTCTACTGAGCTTGGAGCTGAAACTTCAACTTTTGTAAGCTCGTTCACAGTTATTGTGAAATTATAAGTTCCAGCAACAAATTCTGCACCAGATTCATTTTCTGCAAATATTGTTATTGAACCTGTGTAATTTCCAGCAGATTGTGCTTCTGGAATTGAAACCTCATAGTTAATTGGTCTTGTTTCTCCAGCAGCGATATTGATATTTGTTACTGAAGTTAAAACATTTATATTGTCTCCGCCAAAAATTGGACTCGCGGAAAAAGAGACGTTTACTAAATCAGCCTCATTATTTTCTAGTGTGAATGATCCTTGAACTGTCTCTCCTGGGTTTCCAGAAATTGGATCACCAGTAGTTGTAACTGCTGCATATGCTAATGTAGCTACAAATAAAAGGAATATTCCTAGTAATGGTAGTTTTTTCATTTTTTAACCCCCAAAATTAATTATTATGTTACACTCGTGTAGTTGTAAATAGTTTATAAAGCTTACGAAAAGTGTGAATTTCGTTAAAATTTTAAGAATTATGTACTATCTTGCCTTGCAGGTTTCCTCTAGCATCTTCATCCCAATAAAGGGTTAGGTTGGGATTTCTGTTCATGCTTAATCTATCATAAAGAGAGGTTAATTTTTCGCTATAAAATAATGGTATCCCTTCTGTTAATGCATGTCTGCTAACTGTATCTCCCTCATTAATGCCATTAATAACCTGTTCTAATCCCCTATTAACAAGATGTATTCCGCCTTCAATTATGTCATTCCCATATTTTCCTTCATAAATTAATGGGTCAATATGTGTTTCGCGTGTCATATTATTTTCTGTGATAACTAAAAAATCTGCATCTTTTGGATTAAGGGGGATTCTTACAGGATCATATATCCTTGGGCCAAATAAGAATTTCCTCTTTTTTGTATACTCTATCCTATATCCTGGATAACGCACAGCAGATCCAAAGGCGATTATCCCTACAACCTCATCTAATTGGATTTCTGTATCTTTAATTTTCCATCCAACCATGGCCTTATATAATTCTGAGAGATGTACATAGAATGGAGCTTCTTTAAGGGTGATATATTTGCCAAATAAAATGTCCTCTTGCATAATAGGAACCTTGCATCTACCATTGGGAAAAAATAATTTGCCCAGTTTGTGGTTTCTAAAGTATTTCTGGAAATCCTGTATAGATAAATTAACATCAACCATAAATCCGAGAAATAAGGGTAAGTTTATATATTTTGTCTTTAAATTTAACCTTAATGGAGTATTATAAAAATCTTGGATTAAGAATTGGTTTAGCAATTTTAGTTAGTATTTTTTTAAGGTTGTTTGAAAAGATTTTTTATGCTATAACCGTCTACCCAAGTTATTGGTTGTTAAATTTTTTTTATAATGCAAATTTGGTTGAGAATTCTATTTTCATTGGAAATAAAGTTATTAGATTTATCCCAGAATGTATTGCAGTGCTAGCTTATGTTGCTTTGCTATTTTTAATTCTGTTTACAAAAGGAATTAATTGGAAAAAATCTGCTAAGTTATTCATTTTAGGAAGCTTATTGATTTTAGGAATGAATATTTTAAGGATTGTTATTTTAAGTGTAATTTTAGTAGAATTTGGATCTGATATGTTTAATAAATTTCATTTATTATTCTGGAATTTTGTTTCTGGGATTTATGTTGCTTTAGTATGGATATTTTTAGTATTGAAGTTTAAAATTAAAGATATTCCAATTGTGAGTGATGTGAAAGAACTATATAAGAGAATAAATACCTAAAGTTGTTAAGGTTACTATTATGCCTGCAGTTAAAACACCCAAAGAAATTGCAATAAATGAATTTCTTCTATTTAGTTTGAATATCCATGAAGCTAGTACTCCTGCATAAGCGCCTGTTCCAGGCATAGGGATGGCAACTAATAAGAACAATGCAGGCATTTCCCATTTTGTACCTATTTTATCCTCAATCTTTTTTCTTGTTCTAACAATTAATTTGGAAAATATTTTTCTGTAAATCCCTATTTTTAAGAATTTACCGTGCAGATAATCAAGGAATAAGAAAATAAATGGGATTATCAATATATTGGCTAAAACACATAATGAAAATGTAAGAAAAACTGGATAACCAGCAGACAATGCTAAAGGAATTCCCCCACGTAATTCTGAAATTGGAAGTATACTTAGTATCAAACCATAGATTAAATTATTCATCTTTTGATATATTTTGGAATATTAATAAATCTTCTGTTGTTAGTTTTTTCTTTTTCTTTAGTTTTTCTTCTATCTCTTTAGTTTTTTGTTCTAATAGTTTTGCTTCATCTTTTTGAGTTTTTATCTTATGTTGAATATTTAATCCTTTAGCGTCTTTTAATCTTTCTTTTAATTGTTTGTTTATTTCTGAGAATTTGTTTTTTGATTCTATAAATTTCTCAAATGCTTCTTCTTGTTTTTTCTTTAGATCATTAATTTGTTTTGTGAGCTTGATAAATTCTTCAAAATTTTCTTTTTCTCTCTTTCTCTGTTCTTGTAATTTCTTATGTGCTTCCTCTGCTTTTTCTTTTGCTTCATTTATTTTTCCAGATAATTCTTTTAATTGTGTAAAAATATTTTGTATCTCTCCAACATCTTCTAATTGTTTTCTTAGTTGTTTGATTTGTTGCATAATTTTCTTTTCTTGCTCAAAAGAAAGGCCTTCTGTTTCTATCTTATAATCCAAGGATTCTATTCTTTCTACTAATTTAGAAGGATCAAACTTTATCTTTTTGTCTTTCAAAACCTTCCGTTTTTTATCATTTAATTTTTTATATTCTGAAATAAGATCTTTTACTTCTTTGTTATGTTTGTCTCTTATTTCTCTTAATTTTTGAATTTCTTTTGATTCTTTGTCTTTAGAGAATTTAATTTTCTTAATTTGAGAAATTAATTTGAGAACTTCTTTTTTAAGACTCTCTTTTTTTGTAAACCACTCTTCTTTTTGGATATTTAATTCATTAAGTCTATTCTTCAATTCTGTTATTTCCTTCTTGAGGTTTTTTTGTTTTGTTGTCGTCATAGTGCATCACTAAAAAAATTAAAATAAAGAAGAAAAGAAAGAGATTTTAACCGAAAAGAGCACCTAAGCCAGCTGCTGCTTGAGCTTCGTCTTTTTTCTCCTCTTCTTTCTTTTCTTCTTTCTTTTCTTCAGCTGCTTTGCTGTCATCTCCTGCACCACTTGCAGGTGCAGTAGCAACAACTGCAGCCTCTTTGATTGCTTGGTCTATATCAATACCATCTAAAGCTGCAACCAGTGCTTTTATTTTTGTTTCATCAGCTTTAGCTCCAGCTGCTTCTAAAACTTTTTTCAAGCTTTCTTCAGTGATCTGATTGCCTGCTTTATGAATGAGTAATGCTGCATATATTAGTTCCATTTTAGCCTCCTATGTTATCATCTTTTAATTTATTGATGAATTCTTGTGCTTGTTCTTCTGCTTGTTCTGTGTAACCATCTGGAGTAGTAGTTTGTGTTGTTTCTGTTGATTCGGTTTGTGAGTCTTGTTGAGTATCTTTTTGAGGATTTTCATCCTTTTGTTCTTCTTGTTTTGGCTCTTCAGTTGGTTCTTCTGTTTTCTCTTCTTGCTTTTCTTCAGGTTGCTCTGGTATCTTTGAATCTAGAGCCAAACTTTCCCTTTCAGCTTTTTGTAATAGGAGCTCAACTGTCTCCTTAGTTGGATATGCTGAATATACTGCTAAGTTAAGTGCTTCTGCTGCTGCAGTCTTGATCATTTCAATGTATTCTGATTCATCGATTGAAAGCACTTCAGCATCAAATATGTCGCCATCTTGGTAAACGGCTACAATATTTAAACCTATTTCCATAGGTTCAATGCCAAACTTTGCAAGCATGTCTGCTTGACTTTGAGTGATTTCTTCTCCTTTTTTAACTATTGTTGCAGCTTGTTTAATAACGACCTTTCCATCTTCTATAGCTGCTTTTATTCCAGCTGCACCAAGTTCCCCAATTATTGGTCCAGGTGAAAAAGGTGTTGGTCCTTCTTCAACCACTATATCTTTTGGTGCAATTTGACCTGGTTTTGCAGGTGAACTTGATTTATTTTTTGATAATAATTTAGCAACTTTGAATGCATCTTCATTTGTGAAAAGTAATGCAGGCATGCAATTTTGTAGGTATTCTTCTAATTTTTCTAGATTTTTTCTTGAATCTTTTGCTTTTTCAATTGCTAGCTTTATTAAACTCTTTTTTGAAACTCTTACTCTAAGATCTTTTTTTAGTTTATGTTTGATTTTTTGGAATTGAGCAGAAGGAAGGTTAGTTAAGTCTATAATTCCAATTATTTTTTCTGTTTTTAATAATTGGGTTAATTGTTCAACTTCCTGTTTTTTCTTTTCTGAAACTTTAGCTTCCATCTTTCTTTTCTTCCTTTACTTCCTTTTGTTTTTGGTGTAATTGAGCACCTTTATCTGTTATTTGGATTGAAGGGCTCATTGTAAATTTAATTAAAAAGGATTTTATATTTGATTTTTCTTGAGGGAGTTCGTGTATTACAGCGTCATAAACCCTGAAAATATTTTCTGCAAGTTCTTCGTCAGGCATATCTTCTGAACCTGCAATTGTTTTTATGCTTGGTTGATCTTTAATTAGTAAACGTACTGTGTTTTCTAGTCTTTTTGCTAACGGTTCTAGATCTGCTGTTGGAGGAACGATACATCCTGCTTTAGGATTTGGCATTTTTCCTCTTGGTGCGAGAACCTTACCAAATTTTGCACCGATTTCTGCCATTAAGTTTGCTTGTGCTACAAAATAATCAAATTCTCTAGCCAATTTCTTTAATGCTTTTTTGTCTTTAGCATAAACATCAAATTCATCATGAAGAATTACCTTATCAAATATCTTTGCTTTTGTTGAAAGTTCTTTGCCAACTAATGCACAGATTTTTGGTTTTTTTCCTTTGTGATGTGGCAGTTGTAAGAATATATCTATTTTGTTTTCTGGGTTTTTTATGTCTAATCTTGTTAAGTTTATAGAAACATCTAATGTTTGAGGGAACTTTCTTTTTTTAGAAACTTCTCTTAATTTTTTTACAGCATCTAAGATTATTTTTTTATCCATTTATTTCCCTCCTACATTACGTAGTGATATTGGGTTAGTTTTTGGGAATTTAATTGATTTATAAAGTTTTTGGTGGGGGAGATTGGAATCTTTATTTTTAATTTTCTCAACACATCTAACATCTTCCCTAATCAATCAACGTCTTTATTGCATCACTTGTTTTACGATTAAAATATGGAACGATTTATTTTTATGGTTTGGAGAATTTATAACTTTCTCATAAGCCTCTTCTTTTGAATTAGCTTCAACTTCATCAACTAGAATTGCATCTTGTGTTTCTTCAAATTCTCCATTCTTCATTTTAAATTCAGTATAAGCAGACTTTCCGATTTCTAATATTAAATATTTATTCATCCTAAAACCTCATATATCCCCTTGCCTTTAAATTTAATAATTTTATTGTCCCTCAATATCTGTAATTGTTGTCTTATCTTTGCTTGAATGTTCTTATTATTTGGGTGAAGCTTTTTAAAATAATCTTCATATTTGTAAATATCTTTTAAGGTAAAAATTTTATTTTGTTCTTGGACAATCTTCAATATATCCGAAGTCCATCCTCTAAATTCGGGTTTTTTGTTTGCAAGGAAGAACATCTTTCTCCAAATCTTATTGACTTTTTTTCTATCTATCACTCTTTCATTGGATATTATGGGGATTTTCCCTTCTTTTGGTAATCGATTTAATAAAAAATTACATCCTACCCACCCAGCTCTTCTTGCTTTCTTAGATAATGGCTTTCTTTTTTCTATCATAGAA
>CAZQVG010000019.1:0-10531 GCA_964596705.1 Candidatus Woesearchaeota archaeon
ATTGATTGCATGCTTCTATTACCTCTTTATCAGACCCAACATAAAGCATAGGAATATAATCCTCTTTTATTTGAGCAACATAAAAAAGAGATATTCCTGAATAACCACAAAATGCCAAAGTTGGAGCAAGAACTCCTACAGTACTTGCAGTTCCAACCAAACCCATAACACAAACAATTCCAGAAGCTCCCCCTAAAGTGTATCCTGTCACAGGATTCATATAATTTCCCACCCTTTTATCTCCAAAAAACACAATGTAAAGAGGCTTTTCAGTATTAATTTTAAATTTATCTTCATCTACCTTAATCTCGCTCCCGTCATAAAAATACTCAAAAAATGTCTGATCCTTAAATGGAATATTTTCATTTTTAAGATAATCTAAAAATCCAGTTAATTCAGTTCCCACCTCTTTCTGCGCATTATCATCAAAATCAATCCTAGAACATACAAAACAAAAATTATCTCCTTTTCCAAAATCTACATCATCTAAAAAATCGACCTTCCCCCCTCCAAATTCATACCAACAATCATACATCTCTCCAGCAATCTCTCCAAAAAGCTCATTTTTATCCTTTGCATCAATCTCAACAAGATTTGTCTCACAATTAAGATTTCCAATCAAAGGCTTTCCTAAAACTTTGCTCCTAGCTTTTAACAAAACACTATCTCTACACGCTTCCCGATCAACACTTTTTCCACCAAAATCGATAATTAGACTAGCAACCCAAATCAAAATTCCTGCCATTATTATAACAGGAATTGCTTTTACAATAGTCTCCATCATCTCTCCTTTTTTGTTAACCAAGATTACCAACCCTCCCAACAACAAACATATAAAAAAGGTATAGCACAATAATTATCAAAACCAACCTAAATATTACCACAAGATATTCACTCAATACACCTCTCTTTTTCATAACTATATTTTCTAGATAAACCTATATAAATCTTTTTAAACTGCTCCTGCAGTACTAGACAATACCTGTGAAGCAATAAAGTTAAATAATACAATTGTAATAAATGCAACTATAAGATAAGTCAAAACACCTTTAAGGATATTCTTTCCAGCACTATTCTGTTCATTTAATTTATCAACACCATATTCAATGCTATTGGACAACACACTCAAAATATAAATTATCTGAATAACATATATGCCCACAACAACTTGGAAAAAATAACCGGGGATTGCACTGGATTTATTAAACAATTCCATTAAACTTCCCAAATCAAAACTTGCTCCAGAAACTCCATTTGCATTAACTTGAGACATCATATTATCCAACTTAGACATAACCCCCACAATCATACTAGAAATCCCAACCACAATACCAGAAATAACAGGTGCCATAAAATTAATCTGGCTTTTCATACTAGATATAATCTCTGCAAGCAGATCTTTTAATCTCTCATTAACTTTATGAACATTATTCACATAATTAGAGATACTTATCAAAGACTGCGCAACTACCTTTGGTCCTTTCTTTGAACTTTCCAACAAAACTTCCATTGAACTCTCAACCAATGGACTAGGATACTCTAAAATTGCACCATTCTCTTTATCAAAAATAGCACTTCTCAAACTCATTCCATTTTTTGTTAGATTAACATGAACCTTCTCAAAGAACTTTCCAGTAGGCGTCCCTTCTAAAGTTTTAGCAACATCTTTAAACGCCAACTCAGCTGGAATACCATCTCCAATCCTAGTTCCTAACTGAAATAATGCAGAAGCAAATTCACTTTCTAATTTTTTAGTTTCATCCCTAATCTTCATTGGCTCTTTAGTCTTTGAAATAAAATACCATCCCAACGCCAATGCAATTCCCAAAGGAATAAATAAACTAATCAATAAAGCACCCAACCCAAAAGGTCCAACACAAACTCCATTAGAACTACATTCAAAATCTAAAAATTTCTCTGAAACTAACCCATCATCAGACTGCATAAAACTAATGTCAAATTCAGGATTTATTGCATGAATAATAAAAGGACTCGTCCCAATTAGAATAAAAACAAAAGCCAACAAACTAGCTAAAATAGCAACGCCTTTCTTAGATTTAACTGGAACATTTACATCTCCATAACTTCCAGGACGCTTACTCAAAATATTCATTCCAACATTATAAACTATAATTGGCAACAAAACATTATACAAAATAAACAAATGATACCACTTAACATTTCCCATAAACACACCAATTAATGGAAAAATAACTAAACCCAAGATAGGCAAAATAACACCCAACATATGCAACATAGTTATTGGATTTTTTAAATCATGTGCATACTTCAACATCCTCTCATAGATCCCATTCAAAATAACTTCTAATGACTTATCAAGCAATTCTAATCTTCTCTCTTCACTTGGCTCATACAAACTACTTTCAATTAAATGGAAAGAATTAACAAAATCTAAATTATATTTCCTCCATCTCCTCAAATATTCATCTAAAGACTCTTTTAAAGTAGAATATTTTCCAGTTTGAACATCCCAAAAAACTTTCCTCAAATCTAAAGACAATGGGTTTCCTACATGATCAGCCGCAAACTTTATCGCATTCTCCAAATTAGAAGTATGCCTCATATAGATCACAATATAAAGAATACAAAGGACCATCTGATTACTTGCTTTTAATCTCCATCTATTTGCAATATATATTGGAATATTCGTTAGTGGTTTTATCAATAAAACAGATACTAAAATTAGAATCAATGATAAGAGAAGCATCCCCATATTATCAAACAAAAAATAAGATACTGCACCAACAACCAAAGATAAAAATACTAAAAGAGTAGCAAATAACATAGCAAAACTAGCCGCTCCAGTTGTAGAAATCGATAAATGAGCATCACGAATACTTTCTTTCAACAAATCTATATCTTTTTCAGCAGGACTAACTTTTATTATACTCTCAGAAAATTTACATAATTTCTCATAAGTCGTCAAACTCTTTCCTAATGCTTCTTTCCTAAAAATAGTATATTCTCTAGAAAAATTATCATCTGGATCATAATTTTCAACCTCATTAAGATCTACTCTTTGATCCAATTTATACTTATATTTATTCAAGATTTCATTTATCCTTTCATCTGTATTATTGGCCATTTACACCCTCTTTTTCAATTTCCTTTTTCAACCAATCTTTCCATCTAAAAAAGATCTTATCACTATCCAATTTACCATACCTAGTTAATACCTCATCAGAAATTTTATGGAAAGCATCATTCGCAGCAATAACAAATTTAGCTTCAAGTAAATCTTTTCTTTTCTTTTCTTCAGCAACTCTAACTAACTCTTCCCTCATCTTCTTCCTCAACAAAATATTTTCCCATATTGCATCCCAATCACCTGCCCACTCCCTAATGTTTCCAGCAATTTGTTTTATAATTTCAGAGTCTCCATTCAATAAATTGTCTGTAGGCTCTAACTGGTCAGTTTCAGGGTTATAAACCATTAAATCAACAAACGCACCTTCTTTCAAAGGATCTTCCTCCCACTCCTTTCTAACTTCTGTAATGCTCAGAACTCTCCTCATACTTTTTAATCCATCTGGAGATTTTATTGGATTTGCCACAACAATTATATCAGTAGCCTTAAAACTAGTTCTAGGTACTCCCAAATCATTTACAACCCTATCAAAAACAGAATAAGGGCTTCCACCATGAATTGTACCTGCAACCACATTAGCTAACGCACCTACCCTCATAGCTTCATACAATGCTAAAGCTTCCTTGCTCCTAACTTCTCCAACAATCAAACTACTATCTCCCAACCTTAAACTAGTTCTTATTCCCTCTTCAGCAGCCAATTCAGTTCCTCCACTAGACAAAGCAGACCTTACTTTCATTGGTTGAATATTATATCCTAAATGCATAAGTTGTCTCACCGGCAACTCTAAAGTATCTTCTACAGTTATGATTCTATACTTCCTCATTATCTCAACCATACATGCACTCAATAAAGAGGTCTTACCACTCCCTCTTGTACCTGCAATTAATATTGTTCTTCCACCATCTATTAAAAAACTCAAAAGCGCTGCCCCTAATGGGCTAATCATCTTATTGTCTATAAATAAAGGTAAAGTCCAAGGCTTATCTCTATGCCTTCTAAAAGCATATCCCAATCCAACAGGATTCAATGGATTAGTAATGATTGCAACCCTTGCTCTAGCCCCAGGAACGATAAGTTCAGTATCTAATATTGGATTTGCTTCATCCAAAGGCCTTCCAGAAATCATCCTAAATTTAGTCGCCCAACTTTCCCCATCTTCTCTACTAGGAACAATATTTGTAACACACTCTCCATATTCTTGATGGACAATAAAAATAGGTGTCTCTCCAATTGGACCATTGATAGCAACGTCTTGTATCTTCTCATCCAACAATAAAACCTCTAACAAACCAAAACCAACAGTATATCTCACCAAAATTTTTGCCAAATCTTTTATTTCTTCAAAAGAAATATCAATTCCTTTTTGTTGAGCTAATTCGTGCAATAAATCTCTTCCAATATTAAAAAAAGTCTCCCTCATTTTCTGAGGATTAGTAAATTCTTCCTCAATAGGCTCATGTTCCGCCAATACACTCCTTGCCAAATCTACTAATTCAAGTTTATCTTCATCTAAATTAAACTCTGGAGGAACAATATGATAAAGCTTCTTTATATCATTCGGAACATCAAAAATCATAACGTTTACATCTCCACCAACAACATAGCTATCAATCTCATTTGCATTCACAGGAGGCTCAGCCATCAACCGAGTATGCATGAAGTTAGGCAAAATAACAGGCCTAAAAATATTAGAATATAAAGTTCTATCTCCAATACTATAACCCCCTAATTCAGATTTAACAAAATTAATTATTTTAGATTTATCAAGCAAACCATAAATCTCCTCTAAAGTCTTAAGATACATCTTCTCCAGATTATCATTCTGAGCAACTAAATTTCTATCTGCCAACCTAATTTTTTGTTCCCTTATCAATCTTTTAACTTCAACATATGCTCCCAAGGGATCAGTCCTTAACAGATTAGTAACTACATACTGGATATTTGCAAATTTATTAGATGCTCCTTGAATATATCCTACATTAACTCCTAAACTCGCCAAACTTAAAACCTTTCTCTGTTTTGTTAGATAAGTATAGATGTTAGCTATTTCCCTCAACATAGCAGTCTGTTCAGAATCATATTGATAATTCCTATCATAAGCAAGAATAATTCTATTTACATTTGGGCTTTCCATAAGTTTATCAATAACTAAAGCCATGCATAATCCGCTTCCTTCTATTGAAGGCGGAAAAGATAATCCAAAGAAATTAATTCTCATAACATTTTCTTCCCCTTCTTGCACTATTTCATATTCCCCTGGCTTTAATTTTTTATTAGAAATTGCCATATCACCACTTTTCCTCAATAACATAAGTTTTATTATAGTTTTAATTTTTATTATATTAGTTTTATTAAATAGTTTTCGATTTAAAATGGAACAACCAACTCAAGTTCAAAACCCATATGCACCAATAAACGACCTCAATACTCGAATTAGAATTCTAGAAGGGAAGTATAATTTAACTAGAGAACGTATGTTACTAATAAATCAAAATATGATAGACCACTATAAATCCATAAATTCTGATATAAAATCAATAAATAAAGAAATAAAAGAAATAAAAGAAGATCTTGAAGATTTAAAAGAAACAATAAGAAGTTTATTGAAAGAATCTACATTATTTGCGAGAAAAGATCAACTAAAAGTATTAGAAAAATATATTAATATGTGGAATCCATTAAACTTTGTAACAAAAGAAGAAGTATTAGAGCTTCTTGAAAAAAAGAGGGGAAAAAATGCTACAAAATAACACACCAACTGACAAAGCACTCGAGTTAAAAAAATTAGGAAAAGAAGATCACGAAATAATAAATGAACTATCAAAACAAAATTTCAAAAAACAAGAGATTTCTAATGCATTAGATTTAGCCAACGTAAAAAATGAAATAGCCCCGCCGTTACCTTCAACTCAACAATCTCAAAGTTTAAATCTAGACGAAGTTCCTTCACCTTCACAACCTGTTCAAGAGAATACAACTCAACAACCTCAACCTGGAATTCCGCAACCTCAATCTCCTCAAACAATGCCTACTCAGCCAGTCACAACTTTTGCTCCAGAACCCCAAGAAAGAGCAAATTATGACATGATTGAACAAATAGCAGAGTCAGTTATTTCTGAAAAATGGGATGATTTAATAAAAAGTGTCGGAGATCTAAAAACATGGAAAGAAAAAATAGAAACAGACTTAGCAGGTACAAAACAAGAAATATTAAGGATGCAATCCCGTTTTGAAAACTTACAAAAAGCAGTTTTAGGAAAAGTAAATGAATATAGTGAAGGAATTACAGATCTAAATTCTGAAATTAAAGCAATGGAAAAAGTATTTGAAAAGATATTGGAACCTTTAACACGTAACGTAAAAGAACTTGAAGAAATCACAAAAAAGATGAAAAAGTAAATTAAGATTCACTTGTAACTTTTCCAATTAGTACCATTGCAATTAACATTAAAAATAAAGTGCCAAAAACTTTTGGATGGAATACTGTTCTTAAAGCCCACCAACCAGGATCCGCCCCTTCTGAATAAGGTGAAAAAACCGGACCAAAGACATGAGAAATTGAGACTAACAAAATAATTATACTTAAATAAAATGCAATTCTTCCCAAAATAGGCAACCCAAAAGAACCATCTATTCCCCCAGAATTTAAAACCATAACAATCAAAAAGATTGCGACAATCAATAAAACATACCAAATTGTCATAGTACCAATTAATTTTACAACGTTTTCAGACATCATAGCTACTAAAGAAACAACTAACGCAATTGTAAAATCTAACTTCTGATAACCGCCAAATAATTTGCTTTTCTGTAAGATTCCATAAAGAACAGCAAAAATTAAAATAAATATTAAAACAGGAGAAATAAATTTCAATGCACTAACATCCCAAAATGTTGCCATACCTTATTTTCCTCCCAACTAATTACTTCCCCCTGAATTAGTTCCTTTAACTACAAGAGCAATAGCCCCAACCATCACAGCAATTAACAAAATTGCAGAGATTGTAGAATCACTAATGTAATACCAGTACGGAATAGATTGACCATATTGTCCAGAAGATAAAGACCAAATCAATGCAACAATAGCGATAGCAAAAGAAGCCTTTCCAAACCCACCAAACTCTTCATTAGAAAACATAGCATAAATTAACATAAACATAATACCTATTACCATAAAGAAAGCCATTCTTGATAGATAGTTATTCATTAGAGAAACAAGATCTGTTTGAACAATCAACATAAGTGAAACAACCAATGCAACTACTACATTTATATTAGATTTAGCTTTATTACCCTCCTTTCCAAAAATAAAAGTTTTCTCCAATATAGCAAATAATATTGTAAAAACCAACAAAAATGGCAAAACAAACTCGTATACCCCATTATACTGCAACTCATAAATAATTGAATACAAATCAGTCATCATTATCTCCTCCATTCCCTTTTCCTTTAACAACATATCCAATTAAACCTAAAATTACAACCAATAAAACAATTCCCCCAACAACATCTCCACTAACCCCTCCACTTGCACCATTAACTAAATGGGACAATAAACTTGTTCCAGGAGCATATTCATAAGCACCTAAAAAAACCAAGATCAAACCAATAAACATAGCAACAAAAAATCCCTTATACCAATTTTCATGCTTTTCTGTAAAATCTAACTCTCCTTGCTTCAAAAAAACTCCAACCATCATTAAGAATGAAATGCCTATCACAATCAACAAAGCAATATTTGGCAAAGCATTAGTCATTAAATTAACTGCTTTATTAGCAGAAACAAAAAACAATGCAATAACCAATGCAACAATTGAATTCAAATTTTTCTTAGGGCCGCCATTTTCCTTTCCCAAAATCATAGTTTTCTCTAAAATAGCAAAAATAATTGTAAAGATCAACAAGAAAGGCAATATTACATCAAACATACCAAAATCCTTCAAAAAATCAATTGTACCTCTTAATACTGATGCCATTAATAGAACATAAAAATTAGAAGTATTTAAAAGTTATGTTTTTAGTGTGTCTCGACACTACTTTCTTCTGTATGATAACTTGGTACCGCAGCCTTACTAATTATCATTATATCGCCAATAGACTTAACCAATTGATGCGGCACTATAACCCCTTTTGCTCCACCAAGTATTTTATTTAAATATGACCTCTTTGTGGCCCTAACTCTCCAACCAAAAATTTTATTAGCAGATAAAATAGCTTCTTCAATGTCCCCAAAATAGTCACCAGAATCTGTATATACTTCCATATTATAAACATCACTTATTTTTTTAGTCTTTAACATCATGAAAACCTCCTAGATATGGGAAAGAGAAGTCTTTTAAACTTTATATATTTTTCTTTTCTAAAATGCAATATAAAAACCTAACAATAATTGGCACTTCTCACATATCAAAACAAAGCATCCAAGAAGTAAAAGACCATATAGAAGCTCAAAAACCTGACATCATCGCAATTGAACTAGATAAGCAAAGATTAAACGCTCTATTAAAGAAACAAAGAAAAAGTCTAAAAACAAAAGATCTCCGAAAAATAGGTCTAACAGGCATAATATTCAGCATTTTAGGTTCGCTTCTTGAAAATAAACTGGGCAAATTAGTTGACACAAAACCGGGTTCTGAAATGATTGCCGCAATTAAACTTGCTAGAAAACACAATATTCCAATAAGCCTAATAGACCAAGACATTAGAATAACCCTTCAAAAACTATCCAAAAAACTATCCAAAAAAGAAAAATTTAGAATTTTATTTGATTTATTATTCAGTAGTTTTCAAAAAGGTAAAATAAAAATAGATTTAGAAAAAGTACCAGACGAAAAAACAATAGAAATGCTCTCCACTCAATTCAAAAAAATTTACCCGACTGTCTACAAAATATTAGTAGAAGACAGAAACAAGGTAATGGCAAAAAACTTATATAACTTAATTACCAATAATCCAGATAAGAAAGTACTTGCAATTGTTGGAGCAGGTCATGAAAAAGAAATAATAGATTTACTAAAAGATGCAAAAAACATTTGATAAACAGGAACTAAAAAATTTGTTTTTAGGTGCTTTTATACTAGGTTTTATTTTTTCTTTCAGAGAGTGGGGATATGGAGAACTAAACTTAAATATTGGAATAACAAATTTAATCCGAACAACAATTCTCTCTCTAATCGTATTACTTATCTATCAAACATCCCACAAGATTATTGCAAAAAGATATGGGGCAAAATCAACATTTAGAGTATGGTCTTTCAAAAGATTTTGGTTTACTAGGAACTCAAAAATAGAAAACCTAAACTTTTTCGGAAAAAGATTTAAAACAATTAGTTCAGGAGTAATAATTCCCATAATATTTGCTTTTTTATCTAATGGGCATGTAAAGTTCGCAACAATTGGTAGTTCTGAAATAACAGAAATAGAAAACAGAAGACTCGGAAAAAAATTCAAACATCTAACTGAATATGAACTTGCAAAGATACATCTAGCAGCACCCCTAACATTATTGTTATTTGCAATTGTTTTCAATAACATTACAGGATTAACTAAATTTGTTGAAATTTGTTATACCTTAGCATTATTTTCAATGATTCCTTTCTCTGGATTAGATGGTGCGAAAATATTCTTTGGCTCAGTCCCATTATATATATTCAGTGCAACATTCATACTTGCATCTGTTCTAGCAATGCACATATTAACACCTTTATTAACAATAATCCTATCTTTAATAATAGGGATAACACTCCTTATCTCATACCTCCACAAGAACATTTAGCTTGCCAACTACAGTGAAAGTATTTATAAATAAACTAAAAACCAACCATTAATATGTATAAAATAAAAGATTTTAAACCAAGATTATATCAAGAAACAATATTACATACTTGTTCTGCAAAAAACACACTAGTCGTATTACCCACCGGACTAGGAAAAACAAAACTAGGAATCCTAACAGTAATCGACAGGCTGAATAAATATCCTACTTCAAAAGCATTATTTTTAACCCCAACAAAACCTTTAGCAAACCAAATATTCGAAGAATTCAAAAAACACACAAATATAGAAGAGATCTATTTATTCACAGGTTCAACACCCCCTCAAAAAAGAAAAGAATTGTGGGTTGATGCAAAAATAATAATAAGCACTCCGCAAGGATTAGAAAATGACATAATAAATGATTCAATAGACCTAGCAGAAGTTTCAATTTTAATATTTGATGAAGCACATAGGGCAGTTAAAGACTATTCTTACACCTGGATAGCTAAACAATATCATAAAAAAGCAAAGTATGAAAGAATAATTGGTTTAACTGCATCTCCAGGTTCAGAATTAGATAAAATAACAGAGGTCTGCAACAATTTATTTGTATCAGAAATAGAAGTCAGATCTGAAACTGATCCAGATGTAAAAGACTATGTC
>CAZQVG010000020.1:0-4093 GCA_964596705.1 Candidatus Woesearchaeota archaeon
TGTGATGGAAATAATGTTGTGAACGAAACTTATTCTTGTGGTGTAACTAGTTGTAGTATGGAATTAGTATCTAATATTAGTACTGCGTGTGATAGTGGAGAGGTTTGTAGTGATGGGGAGTGTGTTCCTGAAACATATGATGAGTTTAATTTATCCTTGAGCACAGGATGGAACTTTATATCTGTGCCTTTGACTAGTCTTGTAGATGATGATGTTGGTAAATTTGGATCTGATATTATTTTGACTTATAATTCTACAGCCGGAAAGTGGCTGGTTAATTATGGGTCGTTTGTAAATGAAATCTCAAAGATAGAACCTGCAAGAGGTTACTTGGTTTATTCTGAAAATGATACAGTAATTAGTTTTAGTGGTAAGTTTAACGCTAGTTATGTTTATAATTTGGTTCCTGATGCATGGAATTTGATTGGAGTTATGGTAAATAATAGTTTAATAGAAGATGTATATGGTGCTGGAAATTATAGTGTTTATTTTGGCGGAAGTGATGTAAGTTCTAGCAATCTTATAATTGGTAATGCTTATTGGGTATATCCTGGTGTTCCACAGATGGCTCCACCTTCAGTAAGTTGGTGGCAAGCTTTGTTGAATTGGTTATTCGGAAGATAGGAATATTTATAAATTTAGATTTATTTTGATTTGTTATGGAAAAGAGAGTGATGATTGTTTTTGTAGCATTTGCTTTAATGTTATCTATAATTCCTTTTCTTGGTAAATTTTATGTTAGGCCTTACATTACTGGATTGGCTTTAGAACAAATAGCTAATAGTAGTTGTCCTTGTATTGATGGAACTCCTGCTAATACTTGTGTAGAGGGTGATCCTCCTTGGTATTGTAATGAGGTTGAACCGGGTGTGTGTGAAATACAAGTAGCTTGTACTATTTGTGGCTGTCCAAATGCAACTCCTGTTTGTAACCCAAATACGGGAATAAGTGGTTTAGGTACTTGTACTGAAGAGGTATTTCCTTATTGTGGGGATGGTGATTGTCAGGCTAATGAAGATTGTAATTGGTGTCCTGAAGATTGTGGAGAATGTAGTGTGGTTGGAGTGGTTGATAATGATTGTGGAGATGTAGATAATGGAGAATGTTCAAGTACTCAGCCATTGTATTGTGATGAGGGGGAGTTGATTAATGATTGTGGAATCTGCGGATGTCCTAATGGATATTATTGCGAGGATAATGGATTATGTTTAATTAATAATAGTGAAGTGGATAATGAAAGTATTGTCGGGTTGGATGCTATATTATGGGAGAGAGTTAGGGAAAGAGTTATTGGGGAGGTGCCTATTGAAGAAGAGGGAATTAATGAAGGGTTTGAGAAGAGGGATATCCTAAGTTCCCCAGAGAATTTCTATTCTAGGGTTGTTCCAATAAAAGAGATAGATGATGTTGCTAATATATCAAAGAAATCTGTTGAAGAGACTAAGGAGAAAATAGCTAATATTGAAAAATTGGTTGTAGAAAAAAATCCAGAGAAATTGCAAGAGAGCCTTGGGGATGCAGGAAAAGTTATTAGTGGGGAAGCTGTTAAAGGGGTGTTGGAAGAAGCTGTTAGGATTAGAGAGCAAGTTGAAATTCCAGAATTTTCCCCAGAGGTAAGAGAGTGTGTTTCTGAGGTTAATGGCAGTTGTATTGGATTCAATGAATGTTGTGAGGGATTGGTTTGTGCTGCTGGACAATGTGTTAATAATGATGGTGGGATTGGGGTAGAGTTTAGGATTCCTATGGAAGAGAGTAATATTGTTTCGGAAGAGGAATTAATTATGTTGAATGAAGGGGGATATTCTGATTTAGTTGGAGTTGAATTGGGTGAGAATGCGAGTTCAGATGAGTTAAGGGTTGTTAAATATGTGGCTAGGCCGAATTTTGTTAGGTCATTAGATATTCCGAATGCAGTTGATTTTGGGTTTTATGATATAAATATAGATGGTGAATCAATTGCTAAATTATCTTTTAAGATTAAAAATGATCTGCTAGTTTTAAATCAAATTAGGAAGGTTGGACTGTATAGGTATGATGATGGAAAATGGAATAGCTTGGATTTGGTTAATGTTAAATATCTAGATGGTGAAACTTTATTTGAGTTTGAAACTCCAGGATTTAGTTATTTTAATTTAATTGGAGAAAAAGATCTGCCTGATGTGTCCAGTACGATTAACAGTAATGAAACTAAACCTTTGTGGGCGATTTATAAGGTGTCTAGATTTGGAGGAGTGTCTTTGGTAGAGATTCTGTTTGATAACCAGGATAAGTTAATTTTTGGCAGAATGTTTAGTCAACCATTTATAGATTTAGAGTTTAATAGTTTATAATGGTTAATTATTTAAAGTTTAATTGTTAATTTTTCTTTTATGAAAGATTTTGTTCCTAGTAAAGAAGAGAAGAAAAAGTTAGAGAAAGAGGTAAAATTATTTCTTGATAAGTTTAAGGGTGTGAAAGATATTAAGTTTTTTGTTGGGGGTTCATATGCTAAGGACACTTGGTTGCCTGGAAATAGGGATGTTGATATTTTTGCTAAGTTTAAATATAAGAAGTATTTGAATGAAGATATTTCTGCTATCTTGTATGTTGTTTTAAGAGAGAGATTTAAAGATGTTGAAGTTGTTCATGGTTCTCGGGACTATTTTCATATTATTGTGAATGATCTGTTGTTTGAGGTTGTTCCTGTTTTAGATATTAAAAAAGTTGATGATGCTATGAATGTGATGGATGTTTCTCCGTTGCATGTTAAATATGTGAAAAAACATTTGAAAAAGAAAAATGATGTTAGATTATTGAAGGCTTTATTAAAAGCTCAGAAATTATATGGTGCTGAATCTTATGTAAAAGGTTTTTCTGGTTATGTTTTAGAGTTGTTAATTAGTTATTATGGAAGTTTTGAAAAATTAATTAAGAATGCTAGGAAATGGGATTTAGATAGGGTTGTAATTGATCCTGCTAAACATTATAGAAGTAAAGAGTTAGCTGTGAGGATGTTAAATAAGAGTAAGATTAGTGCTTTGGTTTTAATTGATCCTGTGCAAAAAGATAGAAATGCGGCTGCAGGATTAAGTTTGAGAAATTATAGGAAATTTATTAAGTTGTGTAAGGAATATGATGGAAGCGAGAAGTGGTTTGTTAGTAAGAAAGTTGATGTTAGTAAGTTGAAAAATTATTTGGTTTTAGAAGTTGAAGCTTTGGATGGAAAAAAAGATGTTGTTTTGGCTAAGATGAGTGCTTTGGTTGAAAGAATTAAAAGAGAGTTTGAACTGAATGATTTTGTTGTTAAGGATTATGGATGGGATGAGAATTATTTTTGGTTTAAGGTTGGTGAGTTAAGCAGGAAGTATAAGCACTATGGGCCCAAGTTGGATATGAAAGAACATGTTGAGAAGTTTAAGAAGAAGTATAAAAATGTGAAAGTTGAGAAAGGTAGAGTTTATGTTGAGTTGGAAAGAAAGTTTTATGATCCTAGAAAATTTTTGGGATGGTTAATTAAAAAAGATTTTGTTAAGGAAAAGGTGAAAAAGATTACAATTTTGGATAAAACGTAACTTTTTTAAAGTTTAATCGCAATTTTAAGTATATGGAAAAAAGTGGTGGATAGTTATTGTTATTCTTGTTTTTGTTATTGCGTTTTTTATTTTTATGACTAATTTTGGAAGCGATGAAGTTAGTTTAGGTAATGATGTTGGGAATGATGGTGAATATGGGGCTGTAAATGTCGGGGAATTGTTTGAGGAAAGTACAGGAGGTAATATTTTTGAAGATGTTAAAACAAACCCCTTTGAATAGGTTTTTGTTAATTGGATTATTTTTATTTGTATTAATTAGTGTTGTAATTGCTATTGAGTATCCTATTGATGAGCTTGGGGGGTGTAGTTCTGAAATTGAGTGTAAAGCTTATTGTGATGTTCCTGAACATGTAGAATCCTGTTTAGATTTTGCTGAAGAAAATGGTTTAATGGATAAAGAAGAAATTGAAAAAGCTCGTAAAGTTTTGCCTTATATTTTAGAGGGAACTACTCCTGGTGGTTGTAGATCTAAAGATGAGTGTGATGCTTATTGTTCTAAAGATGAGAATTTAGATGAATGT
>CAZQVG010000020.1:4193-9500 GCA_964596705.1 Candidatus Woesearchaeota archaeon
GATGAATGTAAGCCTGGTAAAGATGGAGAGATGGGGGGAAGTGGATGTAAAAAGTGTGCAGAGGAGTGTGTTAAATTTTATGAAGGTCCTTGTTTAACTGAAGAGCAATGGAGAGAAAAAGAAGAAGAGTGTATGAGTAAAGGAGAGCATATGGAAGCAAGGCCAATTGAAGCAGATAATGGAGATGGAGGAATGTGCGCAGTGGATCTTGAATGTATTGATAGGAGTGATGAATGGGAAGTTAATCCTGAGGAAGATATGGAGATGGATGCAATGGGAGATGCGTTAGGGGCAGAGGAAGATTTTGTTCCTGATGAAAATTTTTCTGAAGAGTTAGAAGAAGAAATGCCTGATGAAGAAGTTGATTTTGATGGGGGAGTGTTAAGTGGGGCTGTTGTAAAAGAATTGAGAAAGAATAATGTTTTGTTGAATGTTTTGAAATATCTGTTTAGTGCAACGTAGTTAGTTTTTATAATTCTTCTAGTTTAGCTTTCTTTATTATGTATTTTCCTGTGTATTGGTTTTCCATTTGAATTTCTGCTTCTTCTATTTTAATTCTTTTTTTGAATAGTGGGCAGTTTAGAACTAAACTTTCAAATTCTCCGCCTTCTCCTGCTATGTTTAGTCCTATTTTTTCGTTTATTTTCTTTAATTTTTCTAGTGTTTTTTCATCTATTTTTTTACCTAGCCAGGATTTATCTAAGCCGTCTGCTGCTATTGAGGAAATAATTATTTCATAGTTGTTTTTTAGGAGTTCTTTCATCAATTGTTCTTGAGGTTTATGCCATAGAGGTGAGAATATTTTTAGTTGTAGTTTGTCTGCTATTTTTTCTATTCTTTCACGTTGATAGTTTGAGAATATTGCTCCTGAAACTATTGCATCTATTTTGTATTTTTGTTTTGCCTTTATTAGTGCTTTTTCTAAATCTTTTAGCTCATCTTCTTTTTTTCCAGAGGTTGTTTGAGTTATTAATGGGATTTGCATTGCTTTTGCTTGTAAATCTGTAATATCAATATTTGGGGTGTGGAACATAAAAGAGTCTTTATTCTTTGATTTTATTGTGATTAAACAAGATAACTCGTAGTTTTGTCTTTGCATTATTTGCGCGGCGTAACAAGAATCTTTTCCTGAGGAAAATAGAACTCCTAATTTTAGATTTGGTTTATTGTAAAACTGTTTTAGGTATTCAGATCTTGTTGTCTTATTTTGCTTTGCAAGTTTTTCTAGAGCTTTGTCGAATTTTGAGCCATATTGTGCAGCTTTTTTCTTTCTGAAAGCAAATTCTTCTGGAATTCCTAATTTTAGTGCGAGATCTCTTAGAATATATTTATCTCCTTTTTCTGTTACTTTATATTTTGAAGGGATTTTTAGAGCATATTTTACTAAGTTTAGGTCTAGAAATGGAACACGAAGTTCTAGGTTGTTGTGCATTGTTACTACATCATCTCTGTATGTGTCGCGTTCGTATAATTTTAGTAAACCAGATAAACATTCTCTGTTTTTGTTTTGGGCTGATCTGTGGCGTTCGTATCCTGCAAATATTTCTTCTGAGCCTAAACCTGTGATGATTACTTTACATTTGTCTTCTTTTGCTAGTTCTGAAGCTATGTAGAATGTTAGAGCAACAGAAACTTTTACTGGGTTATTGTCTTCAATTAACGGAACAACTTTTTTTAGATAATCTGGAATTTTATTTATTGGGATTGTTTTGTATTTTAAATTTAGGTTTAATGCTTTTGCAACTTTTTTTGCGTATTTTAAGTCTTCGGGTTCTGGGGTGTATTTTAATGCAGCTGTGTAGCAAGTAAAGTCGTAGTTCAGTTTTTTTAAGTAGTAAGCAAGAATAACGGAGTCTATTCCACCAGAGAAAAGTAAACCAAACTTTTTATTTGGAACTCTTTTTTTTATTGCATTTATTAATAATTCTTCAATATTTTTTTGCAGTATTTTGTAAGGTTGTTTATGTTCTGGAGTTATTTTGAAGAATTCTCTTTGTAAGAAAGTAATCTTTTTTGTTTTTATATTGTATTTTAAGATGTGTCTGGGATTTAATTCTTGGATATCTTTAAAGTTTAGTTTTTCTAAAACTTTTTTTTCTGAAGCAAAAGCAAATGGTTTTTTGGAGTAGAATAAAGGTTTGATTCCGAGAATATCTCTTGCTAGGTATAAGTTGTTGTTTTTTATGTAAGCAAAAGCATAAACTCCGTCTAGTTTTTTTAGAACTTGTTTTATTGGTTGTTTTTCAAGTAGTTTGAATAATGCTTCTGCATCGTTTTTTGAGTTTTTGGTAAGTTGTTTCCAATTGTAAATCTCGCAGTTTGCTACGAATTTGTTTTTTATTGGTTGTTTGACAGTATTTCCTACAACTGAGTGTAAAGTGTGGCCCAATGAGTAGTGTTTAGTTATAGTTTTCCCTTTAGCATCTTTGCCACGAGCTTCTAGAAGTTTTAGTCCTTGCTCTAGTTTTTCTTCTGAGTTTTCTTGAAAGATTCCAATTATTCCGCACATAGTTTTTATTTATTGAGAAAGGTTTTTAAGGGTTTTTAAAGAAAGATTTATATATTATTAATTGTAAAAATTATTTATTGGTAATTCTTAATAAAAAGGGGTGTTATAAATTAGAGAAAAAGATTTTAATATCATTAATAATCTTGTTTGGATTCTTTAGCAGTGTTTATGCTTTTGATTTTTATGGATATACTTATTACGCAAATGGTAGTGCAGTGAATGCTACGAATATTACAATAAATATTTACGAGATCGGACAGTTTGGTTTAACTTTGAATAGCAGTTATTCTGATTTGTCTAATGAGAGTGGATATTTTAATGTTAGTGGGGTTCCTGAATATCAATCACAAAATATGATGTATAAAATTTTAATTAGGCATTATAATGATTCCAGTAATTTGTATGTTGATTATATTGGTGCTTCTTTGCCTGAGTTGCCTGCTCAGGCGTTAATTGGATTAACAGAGAGTGAGCTTAAATTTTATTTGAAAGAAGCAGCTACAATAAATATTTCTGCTGTGAATGCAACTGGAAGTCCAGTTAATTTTAGCTATCAGTTGAAGGATGTTGCTTTAGGTTATCCAATCGCAGAGGATCTGGGTGAGACTGCTTCTAATTCTAATATTTTGCTATATGTGCCTAAGAATAGGAATTATTCAATAATGTTATATCCAAATCAAGATTTTCCAGTTAGTAAGGATATAACAACCAGTAATTTGTCTAGCGGGTATTTTAGTTATACATTTAATATGACAACTTCTATGCAAAGGTTGACAGGTTATTTGGGTGTTGATGGAACTAATGGTGGGTTCTCAAGTATGGCTGTAACTATGTTGTTACTTGAGCCAGGGAGAATGATTTATTTTGGCGAGGATAGTGTTGCAGTGTATAACTTTACAGGAACTGACTTTTATAATTTAACAAGTGGATTTTATAATATAACTGTGCCAGGTCCTGTAGAAGGGGGAAGTTTAATTGTATTTGCAGTTGCTAATAAGAGTGGTAATTTGTATGGTGCATATAAAGAAATTAGTTTGAGTTATGGTAGTGATCCTGCAGCTACAAATTTGAGTTTAGTAAGGTTTGTTGGTAGTGATGGTGTTATGGGTGTTATGACTGCAACTGGAGATGTAAATTTAAGTGTTGGGAGATTAAGATTTAATCTTTTGAATGAATCTGGTGGAACTTATGGTGATTTTGCTCACGTTGAGATGCAGATTGATTATGATGACTATAATATGACTAACTTTACGTTTATGTTAGATGTAAGTAATAGCGATAATGGAGTGTTTAGTGTTCCTTTGTTAAATATTTCGGGTGTTGATAGAATAAATGTGTTTACCCAACAAGCAGCCCCTAAGAAGGATTCATTGGATTTGTCTGAAATAAATGTTAATGAGGTAAATATAACTTTGAAAGATGCGTTTAATATGGAAGATCCTGATGGGGATTCATTGGGTAATTTGTTTGTAGATATGGTGAAGAATAGTGCTGAGTGTGATGTACCTTATTATAATGCGAGTGCATGTAGTTTGTTTGGTGGCAATGAACAGAATGCATCTGATGTAGATCCATTTTCAGTTGTATTAAGTGGTGCTCCAATAAGCTTTAGGATGAAGAATGAGAATAATATTACTGTGCATTATGTAAATGTTGATCTTTTAGCTAGTGGACCTCCAGATGCAATATTTGATAGTGATTCCAGTGATCAAAGTGAAAGTTCTGTGTTTGAACAAGCATGGAGATTCGGAAGTACGGGTCCAGAGATATATGATTATGTGATTATTGGTGTACCATATACAGAAGGAAGCACGAGTGTTACTGGGTTTAATGAAAGTTTAGACATAAATATAACAATTGATTTCTTATACGGTGGGGAAAACTTTGATGTAATATGGAACTCTAGTGCAGGGGATAATGTTAGTGATATTTTAAATAATAATAGTTTGAAAGATTATAGAGATTATGTTGGTAATGAGTATGAGGTTTATTTGAATGGAACACAAGTAACTTGTAATGAATCAGATGTTAACTTAACCGGTTTATGTTATAAGGATATTAATGGGAATATGTTGTGGTTCAAGATTCCTCACTTCTCGGGTGTTGGTCCTGTACCTAAGGGTAGTTTGATTACTGCTTCTTCTAGTAATAACAATAATGATAATCCTGGTGGTGGAAGTACTGATGATACAACTACTTCAAGTAATTCTGAAGGCTGTACTAATGGAGATAATTATTGTAGTGGAGATGTTTTGAAAGAATGTGTTGATGGTAGTTGGGAAGAAGTTAAAACATGTGCTTATGGATGTAGTGATGGTGCTTGTTTGTTGCCAAGTTTTTCATGGGACAGT
Organism: Candidatus Woesearchaeota archaeon; assembly: GCA_964596705.1. Taxonomy (GTDB): domain Archaea; phylum Nanobdellota; class Nanobdellia; order SCGC-AAA011-G17; family PNOQ01; genus JABJPM01. The sequence goes on from CAZQVG010000020.1 coordinate 9,054, forward strand.
TTGAGTGCTGATGAAGAAGTTAGTGTGGATGTTTTGGAGACTAGTGCTTTGAAGGAAATTAAATTTAAAGTTAATTCTAATGTCAATGATGCTAAATTAGAAGTTAGTGAGTTAAATGAATTGCCTGAGGGTGTTGAAAGTTTGAATGAAAGTGTGTATAAGTATTTCAATATAAGTTCAAGTATTGAAAATAGATTTTTTGATTATGTTGAGATTAGATTTAGTGTAGATAGTGATTGGGCAGATGGCAAGGATATTGTTTTGAGAAGGTATGATGGTAACTGGAGTGATTTGAATACTAGTTTAGTAAATGGAAGTGAGTATGTTGCGATTAGCCCTGGATTTAGTTATTTTGCAGTAGTTGGTAGGGAAAGTGGATTGGGTGGTGTAACTGGTGGTGTTGTTGATGAAACTGTTGAAAAACAAATTGAAAGTTGGCAGATTATT
>CAZQVG010000021.1:0-9397 GCA_964596705.1 Candidatus Woesearchaeota archaeon
GGTTAAGAATTATGATGTTCCAATTGTGGATTTAATAAAGGCAAGAACTGATGATGAATTTAAGATTTTAGTTGCCACGATCTTGTCCGCAAGAACTAAAGATGAAGTTACTGCAAGAGCATGTGATAAATTATTTTCTAAGGTTAATAGTTGGAAAGATTTAGAAAAATTAAGTGTGAAAGAAATTGAGAAACTCATTTATCCTGTTGGATTCTATAAGAATAAAGCAAAGCAGTTAAAGAAATTGCCGGATATGATTGATAAAGAGTTTAATGGAAAGATTCCATCAGGAGTAGATGAACTGGTTAAATTGCCAGGAGTTGGAAGAAAAACTGCTAACTTAGTAATTACAGTGGCTTTTGGGAAACATGCTATTTGTGTTGATACTCATGTACATAGAATAATGAATCGAATTGGATATGTAAAAACCAAAAGTCCATTTGAGACAGAAATGGAACTAAGAAAAAAATTACCAAAGAGATATTGGAAAGAAGTTAATTATATCTTGGTTGCCTTTGGACAGAATTTATGCAAACCGATTTCTCCGTATTGTAGCAAATGTCCAATAAACAAATATTGTAAACAGATTGGAGTAAAAAAATTTAGATAAAATCATCAAGAGTCAGTCTTTTTCTTTTCATAACTCTTCTTAGTTTTTGCAAGGCTTTAGTTTCTATTTGTCTTATTCTTTCTCTTGTCCGATTATATTTTTTTCCTATGCTCTCAAAAGTTAGGGGTTCGCCCTTAGAGTATAACCCAAAACGGTATCTTAGAACTTCTTCTTCTCTTTTTGTTAATTTTGCTTCTCGGAATAATGTTTCAATGGGGGGTATATCTCTTATTGCAGCATCTATTGGATCGGTTATTAAATATACTTCTAACTCATCTGAATCTGAATCCTCTCCCTCATAGGTTTGATTCAAACTTATTTCCTCTAAAGTATAAGAAGAAAGTTTTTTTATTAAGTCTAATTTAATCCCTGTTCCCTGAGAAACTTCTTCTTCGGTTGGTTCTCTTCCATGGGCTGCGTAGAATTTGTCTTTAAATCTTCTAACTTTATTAACTCTTTGTAAGACATGGATTGGCAAATCGACAGTTCTCGCGAGATTAGGAGATTCTCTCTGAATGATCTGATATATCCACCAAGAAGCATAAGAGATGAATTTCACATCAGGATGTTCTTCTGGATCAAATTTTAATGCTGCTCTTTTTAACCCATAGTTTGCTAGTTGAACTAATTCAGGATATTCTAATTTTTCTTTCATATATTTTTTAGCTTCAAATGCTGCAAATCTTATATTTGCACTGACTAGTTTATCCACTGATTGAGATAATTGCTGCTCGTATTTATTTAATTCAGTTAAAAACTCAGCTCTTTTTTGGGGATCTTCTGTATTTTTTAATCTAGCCCGATATAATTCTATTTGTTTTTTAGACTCTTGGATGGATAATCCTAATTCCCGTTCTTCTTCCCTTGTTAATGGTTTATACTGGGGAAGATCCCTAAAACGTCTTATGTATATGCTCATTTTACCACTGATTAGCAATAAAGTCCATTTATAAATCTTTTGGTTTTGAAATCTATATGGGACTTGTTAATCAAATTTTTGATCTGAAGAAGAGCGAATTAAGATTAAAAATCAACAACAGATTAAATGAATTTAAAAAACTAAATAAAAAAGGCAATGAAGAGTGGTTTTCTGAGTTGTGTTTTTGTATTTTGACTGCTAATTCAAAGGCAGAAACTGCGATAAGTATACAAAAAGAATTAGGTTTTAAAGGGTTCTCAAATTTAAGTAGAGAGAAGTTAGCTAAAATAATAAGGAATAATAAACATAGGTTTCATAACAACAAAGCAAGGTTTATTGTTGAAGCTAGAAGATTCTTAAAAATAAAAGATATTCTCGGTGATTTAGATGGATTTAAAGCAAGGGAATTTTTAGTAAAAAACATTAAAGGAATTGGATATAAAGAAGCTTCTCATTTCCTAAGAAATGTGGGATACGATAATTTAGCAATCTTAGATAGACATATATTAAATATAATGTATGAAAACAAAATCATAAATGAGATTCCTAAGAGTTTAACAAAAAAGAATTATTTAGAGATAGAGAAAAGATTTAATGACATAGCCAAAGGGGTTAATGTGGGCTCTGCAGAACTTGACCTTTATCTTTGGTATTTAAAGACTGGGAAGGTTTTGAAGTAGTCTTTTTAGAGAAATAAATAAAGATTATCAAATAAATGACTGCAAAAATAAATATATAAATTGGTTTATTTGTAGAATAAGGCAAAGTTTGCATAAAATTACCTAAAGAAAAAGTTAATTTAACTGCATTTGGCAGATTTTCTGCATATGAAATTTTTATTAAATTTTGTCCAAGGGTAATATCTTTTGATTCTTCATAATTTAATTCATAGTTTTTCCCATCAATTATAAATTTGATAGAATCTCCGTCAAACCCAAAAAAGCTCATAATGTATATTTTATTGGAGACAATTAGATTGTATTGTCCTTGAGTTATAATTGTAGAGATTATAGGAATATCATCTAAATTTATTATTGGATAGTCTATTGAAGTGCAGTTTCCGCAATCAATCGAACAGCTTATACAAGATTCACTAGCATCACAATAATTATCTCCACAATAACTATTGCTGGAAGGGGAATCAGTATCTGTTTCAATAATGTCTTCGCTATTAGATGGGCCCCCAGGATTATTTGAAGAAGGACATGTTCCACAGTCATCAGAACATGTATTGCAGTTCTCATTTAACTCGCAAATGTTGTTTCCACAAATCGAGATACAATTTGGATCATCTGATGGATTATTAGTACATAATGCCCTTAATAGGATGATCCCATCTTTTCCCTCAAGTGTCAAGTTATACCCGGTTAAGCTCCCGTTATTGATTATGGGGTCTTGAGTTCCGTTTATCCGCCGATAGATATAATCCAATGTAATATTTTTAGGTTCGGTATAGCCGTTTAAGATTGCAATTCCATTTTCAAACTTTCTTTCCCATATATCTCCATCCCTTATTATTTCTGAGATTGGTTCACCCAAATAACCAGAGCCTATTGTGTCATTATTTGTCGGTTTAGCAGTTATTGGATCTACCCAATATTCATCGTACCATTCATAATATTTGTCATATCCTTCTGGGGCAGGTTCAACGTCATAATAAACTCCCCCAATTATGCTTGCAGCCAAACCAAGTCTATGTCGTTTATAATGTTCTTTAGTACTTATAGCTGGATCATATTCATTAGTGAACAAATTCCATCCAAGGTGAGGTTCTTTTGTTGCATTCATCCAATATGGAAAACTTCTATCCATCATTGGAAGAGTGTCATTATACTCCAGAAATGTTGAAACTGGCCCGTTGTCTGATCCTGCCTGAGAATGTTCTAATTTTCCTTCCCAAACCTTCCCATTTAAAATAGAAGGATAGAAATTTACTCCATTAGGAATTATAAATAATTCTTCTCCTGCTTTTTCACGCATAAATTCAAATAGCCTACTTATGCCTTCTCTCCAATAAGCCTTAGCAATTTCAAGTTCTACTGGATCTGATAAATTTTCATCATGGCCATCCATATCAATATCTGGATAGATTATATATGGTGCACCTGGCAAACTATAATTTCTTAAAAACCAAAAAGAGTCTCCTGAAACATCCATAAAAAATCCATCCCATAACCCATATGAAGAAACATCCTTTAAATGATCAGATAATAAGTCTGTAAATCTTTCGTCATATACATTATAAGTAACGCTATTTGGGAAAGATGGATTTACAGCAAGATCCCCATCTGAATTTTGTAATCGTAATGAAGTGTTTAATTTATCTATAAATTCTTCGTTATAATAACCTATCACATTTTTGTTTGTTGATATGGAATTAGAATAAGAGGTGATTATTATGTCAGGATTATACTGTCTTAATTTATCAAATGTGCTTGGATATGCCATGTTACTCATAGCTAACCCCACCATATCATATCTAGAAACAAGTTTTATTTGGGTTTCATTAGAGGGATCTAAAGCGTTTCCCCAATAAAAAGAAGCAAGTTTCGGGTATCTGTTGTTTGTTGGAGGATTTATCCTGTATCGCATATACAATGCATAATCATCGTTATCATCTCCGGAACATTTTATGTAGATTTCCTTAAAAGAAATTGTATTTGTTGTTGGATACTCTAAAATATGCAATAGCCTATTGTCTGAAGGAACCATATATTTAAGTGATTCATATTGTGCAGGAGAATCATCATATTTACAGTCGGCAGGCAAATCTGTTTCAAAAATTATCTTCAGATTATTTGTGTTTTTTATAAAATAGCCTTGAGGGGATATAATCCTTATTTTTGGGTTCTTGATTTGCTGTTTATCTAAACCAAAATCAGAACTAATCATCACTTCATCTCCGCCATTTATTGGAAAGTCTAGATATATATCATTATTTGAAAAGGGAGTTCCACGAATATAATCATACATTACTTCTTTGGGGGATAATTTCCTATCAAAAATTCTAAATTCATCTAGGATTACATAAGGATTTCCAACTTTAAATTCATCTAAATATGAAAGTTTCATATCATATTTTCTAGACCCGATTTTATATCCATTCAAATATAATGCAGAATGATTATCTTTTAAAGAGTAAGTTATAGCTATAAAAATTGGTTTATTTGGTGGGATCTCGTGAGAGTTTGTTCCAATCTGTATAGAATCTAGCCAACTCCCATTAAATACAGTAAAATAGAGATTATCACCAGAATTGACTTTAAAAGAAAAATACTCTGAAGCAGAAAAATTATTGTGCTCAAAAATATATGGATTTTCATCATATACAGAACTATTTAATTGCTCTTTTAATGTTAACCAGAACTCTATTGTTCCCTCTGTGAGATTAAGATTCCCACTTGTGTTGTATGTAACTGTCCCTTTTACTCCAGTTGAAAATTTTGCAGATTCAAAAGAGATAGAATCATTAGATATTGGAGATTCTCCTTCGGTAGTGATCAGGTTGCCATCAAAGTGAGCTAAAAAAATGGTGTTCGTGGTTCCTTTAGTGATCTCTGTACCATTTAAATACCACACATAGTTAAATTTGGCTGGAAACGAAGAAGTCGCAAGCAAAAGTTTATCCTCGTAAGGTTGGACCAAATTCAATTCATTTGTTTTCAAAGGAGAAAAATATTTTTGGGGAATTATAAAAGAGGCTAAGACTAAGACTAATAGTACAAAAAGAAATGGCAATATCCTGTAGGATTTCATATTTTAATATGGTGTATCCTATTTTAAAATTTATCGTATTCATAAAGCTAGTTTTAATAGGTACATAATATAGATACCCAATAAGAATATTAATAAATTGAGTATTGACCTCCCCACGTGAAGTTCTTTTCTTATTTCAGGAATTAAATCTGAGGCGGCTATATAGATAAATCCTCCTGCAGCGATTGGAGCTAAGAAAGCATTTGGATTGTTTATTAAACCAGGCAGTAAATACCCAACTATGCCTCCTAAAACGGCAGTCAAAGCAGAAATAAAATTGTATAATAATGCTTTTAGTTTTGAGAATCCGCCATGTAAAAGTACTCCAAAATCTCCGATTTCTTGAGGGATTTCATGTAATGCAACAGCGGTTGTTGTTGCGATCCCGGTTTGTATATTTACCAGGAAACCTGTTGCAATTATTAATCCGTCTATAAAGTTATGAACTGCATCTCCTAATAAACTCATGTGTGCAAAAGTGTGTACCTTGCAATCCGAATCATGGCAATGACGCCAATGTAATATTTTTTCAATTAAAAGGAATAAGATAAAACCAAGAAGAACAAATAAAAAAGTATTTTCTGAGGATTCCAATGATTCTGGAATTAGATGGAGAAATGCTCCTCCGAGTAATGTACCTGCAGATAATGCAACAAGAAGGAATACAAATTTTGATAATTTTTTATGATTTATGGAAATGGTTAATATTCCAACTAATGAGATCAAACTTACTATGAAAGTAGCCAAGATTATTTGAATGAACAGATTCATTTTTCTTGCATTAACTTTTCTATTCTTAAAGCTTTTCCATTAATTATAGCATCTGCTATTTTCTCTCTTGCAGATTGCAATATCCTATGGAATGTTGGTTGAGACACATTCATCTCCTCTGCACATCTATTTTGGTCATATTTTAAATAGTCTTTTAATCTTAAGGCTTCAAATTCGTCTAATGTTATGACAGATTCCTCTAATTCAATCTTCCGTATTCCTGCTGGTTTAAAATAAGGAGAATTTGGCCGGCCTCTTATTCTCCTCTGTCTACAAGGTCTAGGCATTTTTAGTTAGATCTCCTTCCGTATCCTCTACCGTATCCCCTACCATAGCCTCTACCGTAGCCTCTGCCTCTTCCACGAGCAATATTTTGTGGATTTGCACCTTCACAATTGCCTAGTTGTCTTCCAGTTTTAGGGCCTTTTCCTTCTGGTCCTGTTCCATCACGATTTGGCATTTTGCATTACCTCCTAAAAGTTGTTATGAATATATATTCATAACTTATTTATAAAGTTTTTGGTTCGGGGTTAAAAGGGTTCAGTTTATATTAAAGGTATTTTTATCCCTAGCGAATTAAGTAAAAAATCATATAAAATCACTAATAGAACAATAATAAATAAAAATATTATTATCCGGTACTTCCTTACATGTCTTTTATACCTCTTTCTTTGTTTAAATCTTTCTTCTGCTATATCCATGACCTCGTCTCCAAAATGTATAGATAAGAAAGTTCCCAATGCAGAAAGTATAATTATTGTCCAATGTGGAATTGGATTGGATAATATCTGATAAAATAATGACAACAGCATTGTTTTCGAATATATTGTAGGGGTTGTTGTTAAAGCAATTATATTTAAGAACAAAGCAATTACCCAAACAATTATTTCTGAATAAATCATCCTAATGCCAGTTATTAGCCTCAAAGGAAAATCCAATAATAATCCTGCATCTGCAACTGGGGTACAAAAAACAAAAAAAGACCAAGATAATAAGCTAACAAATATTCCGTCTTTAAAACCGAATTTATAAACAGTTATAATCATATATATGATTAATAGGGCCAAAACTATTGTGAATTTTACGATAGGATGTTCATTTATTTTATTCTTTAAGTGTTTGGAGATTCTTTGTTTTCTAGTGAGGTTTTTCATTTTATCCATATAGTATTGTTCCTATTATTATTAATAATTTCATTATTATCCACATAGAATAAATCACTATTATTGGCTTTTCTTTATGGACTATCCCATATGCTACCCAAACAATTGAGGAAAGTAAATATGCGCTCCAAGAGATCACAGAAACTCCTGCAGCATTTTGATCTAGCCAAATTTTAAGGATTTGAGGAATGGTCATTATTAAACCAAATGCCCCCATGATATAAACAAGTTTATCTAAGAGATTCTTTAGCTTATCTTTGCTTGGATAAGGCTCTAAGTTTTTTTGAGAAATTCTCTTCCTTTTATGTAAATGGTGTAACCCTGTTTGCATATTATATTTTTGGGGAAAATTCTTTAAATATTTATTGGTAGCAAGATTTATAAAGAGAAGTTATAATGTTTAATAGTAATTATGATACGTGTAGTTAAATATTCTAGGGGAAAAGTAACAAATAGTTCTTTAAAAAACATAAACCTATTAAGAGATATAGTTTGGATAGATACGTTTGGAGGCAAAGAAGAATTAAAAGAGATTGGAAGAAAATTTAATTTATATCAAAGAGATTTGGAAGATAGTGTTGATATGGAAGAAATTCCTAGAATTTCAAATAGAAAAGATTATTCTTTTATTGTATTGAGATCTTTAGCTGATAAAGATAGGTCAGTTCCGATTGGAATTTTTATAAGTAAACGGTTTATAATTACAGTGCACCCAAAAGAAATTGTTCCATTAAGTAAATTTTTCAAGGTTGTTAGTTCAAAGGAAGGTAAAGAATTTTTCAGAAATGGGGTTGATTACCTATTTTATAAAGTTGCTTCTGAGATAAATAGAAATTTGCATGGAGATATAGATAAATTTGATGATAAGTTAGATAAATTAGAAGATCGAGTCCTGAAGGATAAATTTGAAAATATAGATGAGATATTTCCTCTGAAAAAGCATCTTGCATATTATAAACGGGCAATAAGTCTAAATCGAGGAATTATTGAGAAGTTGCAGAATAAAACTTGCAAATTTATTTCTGAAAAAAATTATGTTTATCTAAATGAATTACATGTGGAGACTGTTCAAGCAGAAAGCATGGTTGAATTTCAAAGAGAAAAATTAAGAGGTATTTTGGATATGCATATGTCTGTTGTGTCTAATAGATTGAATGATATTATGAGATCTTTTACTGTTTTAGCCTCTTTATTTTTATTCCCTGCTATTATTGCGGGAATTTGGGGAATGAATTTTGCTAAAATTCCATTTTACAGTTTAGAGTGGGGTTTTTATGTACCATTAGGAATTATGATAATTGGTATGGGGATATTGTTTATTTTCTTCAAATATAAGAAATGGGTGTAAAGAAAGATAAATTTACTAGGAGAGCGTTTTCTGAAGGTTATTTTGCAAGAAGTGTATATAAATTAAAAGATTTACAAAGAAAATTTAAAATTATAAAGGACGGAGATCTTGTTCTTGATTTGGGTGCTGCCCCAGGAAGTTGGAGTCAGTTTGTAGAAGAATTGGGGGCAGAAGTTGATGCTGTCGATCTAAATAAGGTAAAATACGGCAATTTCATTAAAGCAGATATAATGGATGATAAGATTTTTGAAAAATTAAAAGAAGGGTATGATGTTGTTCTAAGTGATTTAGCTCCAAAAACAACAGGAATATTAAAACTAGATAATGAAAGATCTTATGAACTAAGTTCGAGAGCATTGGAGATTGCAGAAAAAAGATTAAAGAAAGGTGGGCATTTTGTTTGTAAAATTTTTCAGAGCGAGTTTTTCAATGACTTTCTGAAAAATGTAAAGAAAGCATTTAGGATTGTAAAAGTTGTCAAACCAATGGCAAGTAAAAAGAGAAGCAAAGAGATTTATATCATTGCTTTAAGAAAGAAATAATTATTTATGTTTTTTCCTAGATCTCTTTTTCTTGTTTTTTGATTTTTTTAATTTTGCTAATATATTTGCTCTCTTTTTCTTTTTCAACCTTTGATCTAAAGTTTCGCCTTTCTTTCTCTTAGCAAGTTCTTCTCTCAATAAGGGCAGTTGTCTGTTTATATCTCTAATCATTTCAGAGAATTTTCTAACACGTATTCTATATGTGCTTTCTGGCATAGTCCCTTTTTCAAAATATTTATCTATTTGCTGTAAAAATTCAAAGAAATATTAGGCGGTGTTGACAGGCCG
>CAZQVG010000022.1:0-8962 GCA_964596705.1 Candidatus Woesearchaeota archaeon
CCTCCTTTTTAAAGTGAATATTTTTTATATCAATATAATAATATTATACATATATATATCTTTCGGTAGAATGCCTAATCAAATTTAAGAAAGATCAATCCAAAAACTTAACTACTTTCAACTTAGATTTAAACCCAGAAACAATTTTTACTCTTTTTCCAAAATGCTTGCTTAAAAATTTCTCAATCTCTAAATTTGCCTCTCCCTTTTCTGGCCTTGCTTTAATTTCAACACGATAAGCATCCCTCTCTTCATCATAGCCAACAACCTTATTCTTACTAGCATTCGTTTTAACAATTATCTTCATTCTTTAAACCTTTCCAAGGCTTCTTCCTCAATAAAATGTAGCTTCCCAGGGATTATCAAACATTGCGGGAATTTACTAAACCCTTTTAATTCCTTTAATTTTGCAACCTTGATCTCCTGACTCTTACTACCCATCCTAGCACAACCAATACTAATTAACTCCCCATCAACCCCCCTATCAATTAAATACTCGGCAGCTTCTTCAATACTCATAAACCGATTATTCTTAGGATCTAAATCAAGTAAAAACAAAGTGTGATACCCTTTCTCATAATTATCATTAAAAACTTTAACAGGAGTCTCAACATTCTCATTATTAAACGGAATAGAAGTTATTTTCCCATATTGATACATAAACAACCCAACATCACTAATAGCATTAAAGATAGAAGCATTATGCACAACCTCAACATCCACTCCCAACTCTTTAGCATCTAAAAACATCCCAATATGTGTTGTAGCAGCAAAAACATCACCAATAACCAAAAAAGCAACATTCTTAGTTTTAGCTTCATTCAAAATATCTCTAACTTTATTTTCAACTAATTCTCTATCTGCAACAATAATTTTTCTCCCATAAAATTCCTCTAAATCAGAAACCTCGCAATCTAAAGCAGAAGTATAACTCTCCAAATAGATAACATCTGCTTTCCTAACTAACTCCAACCCTTTAACACTTATATCCTTCTCATCATTTAATCCAATACCAATCATAAATAATGCCATAAAACTAACAAAAAATCTCAATTCTTAAAGGTTTTGGTATAGTCTTCTTAAAGCAGTTATATATTCCTTTCTAAAACAATCATAATCCTTATCGCTAATATTTAAACTAGCTAAAGTTCTCTCATACACATTAAAATTAACTTTTAACCCAAAAGCAATTTCATTCCGATCTTCTAAAGTTAAACTGCTAGACTTACTCATTTCAATCAATCCTTCCAAAGAATTCTTTAATTTCATTATCCTAATTTTTTAATTCATATTCATAAGAATAAACAAAAAATTATAAAACTTTCCTTAAAAATAAATTAAACAAACTTCCAGCAACAAAACTAAAGATATAACTAAAATCAATATTTAAAAACAAAATCAAGCTAGAAACAAAAAACAAAACAAAACTACCCAAAACATATTCTTTCTTATTCTCCCAATAATACACTAAAGTTCCATAAGGCAATCCAAATAAAAACCCAAAAACTGCCAAATAAATATTCAAACTCCCAAAATAAGCTAATCCAAAATAAAAATAAATATTTCTAAAAAAATAATAAATAATAAATCCAAAAATGAATAAAACAACACTTAAAAAACTCAGATTAACAAAATACAAAAGATACAAGATTATCAAAAACAACATAACCTTACTAAATAAAACAAAATATTTCTTTCCACTTTTAAACTCATCTTTAGTATACTTTGCCAGAATAATTCCAAACAGCAATCCAACAAACATCAATGATGCTTCTAATATCATATTATCCACCAACCATAGAAATTAAGTTCTGGGTAAATAGAACATCTAATATCAAATCCATCACAATTCTCATCAATATCATTTTCACAGATCTCATTAGCATAAGGGTGTATAACTGGATCCAAATCATTACAGTCTAGATTATTAAAAGCCAATTCATCTAAAGGATAATCAAAATAACCACTCTCTCCCCAACACTCAACTCTCACTATTTCTCCAGTGCCATACCCATCATGGTCCTCATCCAAATAAAATCCTTGCAAATACCACACTAAAGGATTCCCATCATCACAATCATAACCTAAACAACCATCCCCTGCACCATAACCATCTCCATCATAATCAACACAATAAGCATAACTAACATTAATAAAAATCAATAAGCCTAAAACAAACACTAACCACCTCATAACAAAAACTCAGAATTAAAAGTTTAAAAAATTATTGGTACGCCGCGGCTGGGATTTGAACCCAGACGCCCAGAAGGGCCCGGATTAGCAGTCCGGTGCAATACCAGATTATGCGACCGCGGCATATAATTCAATAACCTTATTTCTCAAACCTTCAATCTTTTTTAAAAATTTCGGATTTCTACAACTATCACAATTAGATTAAATTCTCAATTACTCTAAAACATATTTTATCTTAAATAAATCCTTAAATAATCCACAATTAAAAATCGAATTCCCATGAAAAAAGAAACCTTAGACAAAAAATTAACAAATATTATTATAGAAACTAACAGAAATCAAGGAGATTACTTAATAGAATATTGCGAGCATTGTGAAACAGTATTGACAAGCCAAGATAGAACACAATGTCCTTCTTGCCAATATTATTTTAAAGGAGTCAGATTCTATGCATACCCTTTCATAGATCACGAATAAAATCAAAAACTATTTAAAACTAAACTATAAAAATTAAATCATGATTGATCTTACAATCTGGATTATAATCTTTATTGCAAGTATTTATACACTAGTTAAATCCTCTGATTATTTTACAGATTCTGCAGAAAAAATAGGTTTACATTTTAAAATACCTGCTTTTATAGTGGGGGTTACAATTGTTGCTATAGGCACATCTTTGCCAGAATTAATTTCATCTATATTCGCAGTAATAGCAAAATCCTCAGAAATTGTAATTGGTAATGTAGTTGGTTCCAACATAGCAAACATATTTTTAGTTTTGGGAGTAGCTGCTATATTCGGGAAAAAACTTAAAGTTGATTTTGGGTTAGTCCATGTAGACCTTCCAATATTATTTGGAGCAACAGTATTGCTCGCAATTGCTGCATGGGACGGAGAATTCTTATTAATAGAAGCACTACTTGCTTTAGCACTTCTAACATTTTACATGCTTTATACAGTTCAAACACAAAAAGCAGACAAAAAATTAAAAAAAGAAGTTAGAAAGAAAAAAGAAGATAAACTAAAAACAAAGGTTTGGTTGACATTAATACTAAGTGCATTTTTCATTTTTCTAGGAGCAAAATACACTGTAGAATCAGTGATCGCAATTTCTCAAATGTTAGACATTGGAAAAGAAATAATAGCTGTAACAGCAGTAGCTTTAGGTACTTCATTACCAGAACTATTTGTTAGCATAACAGCAGCTAAAAAAGGAAATGCTTCTATGGCAATTGGTAATGTTCTAGGCTCAAATATCTTCAACACTTTGGGGATAATGGGAATATCTGCATTATTCGGCACACTTATTATTCCAAAATCAATACTAACATTCTCTCTTCCAATAATGGTATTAGCGACACTAACATACTTCTTTACAACACAAGATAGAGAAGTAACACAATGGGAAGGCTGGATGTTAATAATATTGTATATCTTATTTATTGGAAAAACATTTAATTTATTCTAAAACAAAAAGCATAACATTTAAAAACCAATTAAATCTTCTCTAAGATTACAATAGCGGGATGGAGCAGCTAGGAGTGCTCGTCGGGCTCATAACCCGGAGGTCGGAGGTTCAAATCCTTCTCCCGCTACTATTTTATATTTCTCATGCTTAAATCATTATATTCAATTAACTCAAACAAATTATCAACCCAGCAACAACCCAAAAAACTTACTTTATAACAGCATTATATTGGGATAATATCCTACTAACTTATAGTTCGAAATCATAAGAAAAATAATTGTTTCAAATTTATAAATGTTTATTTTCCTAAACACTTATAAACAACTCATAATAAAAAATATTTATGACTTTAACACTAGGCATAGATGAAGCTGGCCGTGGACCTGTAATAGGACCAATGGTAATTGCAGGAGTTTTAATTAGTGAAACAAATAAAAAAATATTTCAAAAACTTGGAGTAAAAGATTCTAAATTACTAACAAAACAAACAAGAAACAGATTAATAGATGAAATAAAAAAACTATCAGAAGACTATGAAATCATTATAATCCCTCCAAAAGAGATAGATGCTGCCTTGAATTCACCAGATCTAAATTTAAACAAATTAGAAGCACTAAAAACAGCAAGAATAATAGATAAATTAAATCCTGACAAAGCAATTTTAGATTGCCCAAGTATAAACACAGATTCATACAAAGAATATGTTAAATCTCTATTAAAAAACAAATCAACAAAATTAATCGTAGAGCACAAAGCAGACTTAAATCATATAGAAGTAGCTGCAGCTTCAATTCTAGCAAAAGTAACAAGAGATAATGAAATTGAAAAAATAAGAAAAAAATATGGAGAAATCGGTCCAGGCTATCCATCTAACCCAATAACACAAAAATTCCTAAAAGAAAACTGGAACAAACATCCAGAAATATTTAGACAAACTTGGGAAACCTATAAAAAAATAGCTAACTCTAAATCACAGAAGAGTTTATCTGATTTTTAAATTATAACTCTTCTAGCATATCTTCTAACTTATCCAACAATTGAGTTTCCTCAGACGAAATTTTAACATTTAATTTTCCATTCAAGATATACTTAACATTTATAGCCCCAAAATCATACTCAGAAAAATTATGCTCCCAACCAACTTTTTTTCCTTCACCGTACATACAACTAAGTACCCCATTAATTTCTGCCACACTAGCCCTTGCATTAAATTCTACACAATATTCATCTCTTCTAAAATCGTCCAAGAAAACTTTTCTTCCTAAAATATATGCCACCCTAAAAAATAAATAATGAACTAGATTATTTAAAAAGATTGTTATGATCTATTACTGTATCTTTCAATCCATAAACGATTGATGCAATCATCTCTTTCTGCACCAGTCGATATAGAACTAATGAATACACCAAGATCATCTTCTATATACCTAATTAACTCTTGCGCAGACCCAGGCAATTCGTTATAATTTCTTAATCCAGAAATATCCCTCTCAAATCCATCAAAAGACTTATAGATTGGCCTTACCCTCAGATAATCTTCTGCTAAAATAGGTGGCTCTGTTAATATTTTTCCCCCCAATTCATACGCATCCACAACCCTTATTTCATCCAATCCTGCCAAAACATCTAATTTTACCAACTTTAAATTTCCAAATCCATTCAACCTTCTAGATAACCTTAACTGAGGCATGTCCAACCATCCAACTCTTCTTGGTCTTCCAGTAGTTGCTCCATACTCTCCACCTCTTTCTCTAATATATTCTTCTATGCCTCCATTAATTTCAGAAGGAAAAGGTCCGGGACCAACCTTAGTAGCATAAGCTTTAGCAACCCCAATAACTTCAAAATCAGATTGAGGGGCTAATCCAACCCCACTAAAAACCGCTCCAGAAATTGTATTTGAACTAGTGCAATAATGATAAGTTCCAAAATCATTATCTAAACCTGCACCCTGTTTCATTTGGAATAAAACATTTTTACCTTGATTTAATGCATCATAAACTTCTCTAGAAACATCCGTCTGATATTGTCCTAAGAAACTTGCAATCCCCCTATATTCATCAAAAACCTCAGTATAAGTCTTTCCCAATAATTCTTCTAGAGATCTACCTGTTATCCTCCTTAAATTTTCAGACCTTTCCCTAAATAACCTCTCAAATCTTTCTTCAAAAACATCTGGCCTTACAAAATCTCCAAATCTAATCCCAGATCTATTTTTTCTATCCTCATAACATGGCCCAATACCCCTAGAAGTTGTACCAATCTTCTTTCCATCTTTTGCCCTCAATCTTTCTCTAGCCTTATCCATCTCAACATGATACGGCATAATAACATGAGATCTAGGGTCTATCCCAATATATCTAGGATAAACTTTCACCCCTCTTTCCCTAAGCTCTTGAATGTCATTATACAACACAACAGGATCATTAACAGTACCAGCAGCAATTAAAGATCTCACTCCATGCAATAAAGCTGGACTTAAAGAATGAAAAATATATTTCTCTCCATCAAAAACAACTGTTCTTCCAGAATTATTTCCACCGTTAACACCAACTTGCAAGTCTGCCCAATTTTTAACTAAAATATCTTCAAACTTACCCTTGCCTTCATCTCCCCACTGCGCACCAACTAAAATTTTTCCTGGCATAAAAGGGGGAATTCAAACTCATTTAAAAATACTTATATACCAGATTATAGCAAATCTTATTAAACAAATTTCATTTCCATACTGCATGAATTACGACGTCATAATAATAGGTGCAGGTCCTTCTGGTTTATTTGCTGCAGAAAGACTTTCTAGAGAAAATTACAAGGTTCTAGTTATAGACAAAAAATCAATTCCAGGTGGAGCAGGAGCTTTAACAGATGCAAAACTAGTATTTCATCCTCGTGTAGGCATGGAACTAGATCAACTACACATAACAAAAGAAGAAGCTCAAGGAATAACAGACTTTATAGAAAATTATTTTTTATCATTAGGCATTGACCCAACAAAAATTTCTAATGCAAACACAGAAGAAGGAAGAGAATTAGCTGAAGAAGCTGCAAAATATAACCTGGAGTTTATCCTCTCAAAAACCCGCCATATTGGCACAGACAAAGCTCCAAAAATAATGAAACGTTTTAAATCAAGATTAGAGGATTCTGGCGTTGAATTTTTAATGAGAACCCATGCAACAGGAATAGAACATAATGGAGACTTTTCTGTTACACTTTCAGACGGTACACAACTGCATTCAAAATATTTAATCGTTGGCCCTGGCCGTGGAAATTCTGGATGGTTTAGAGAACAAGCAGACAGATTAGGCATTCAATATGGTCACGGCCCAATTCACTTAGGAGCAAGAATTGAACTTCCAAAAAGAACAATGGATCCAATAACTGATATATCTTATGATGCAAAATTTTACTTTAGAAGTTTAAGCCATAATGATCTTGTAAGAACTTTCTGTGTTAACCCTGGCGGCACAGTCACTTTAGAATCAAAAGCAGATAGCATAGAAATAGACGGAAAACATTATCCCCTTGTAAATGGACACTCTAAATCTACAAATGGCACAAAAAACACAAATTTAGCAATCTTAGTAAGTTTGCCTTTAACTGAACCAGAAACAGACCCAAAGGAATACATAAAGAGAATTATAAAAAATACTTATGAAAATGGTGGAGGAAAACCAATCGCTCAAAGATGGGGTGACCTAAAACGAGGATCAAGATCTAAACCAGACACATTCCATAATTACGAAAGAGGTTTTAATAGACTACAACCCACCTTAAAATATTTCACACCCGGAGATTTAAGTTTAGCATATCCAGAACGTTTTTACTCTGGAATTGTAGAGATGGTGGAACAATTAGATCATTTGATTCCAGGATTTGGACATCCATCAACAATACTTTACATCCCAGAAGCAAAATTTGTTGACACAGCTTATAGAACAAGAGGCAAAACAATGGAAACAAGTGTTGATAACTTATATGTTGCTGGAGACGGAGCAGGCAAATCGCGTGGAATTGTAGGTGCAGGTTTAACAGGAATTCTAGCTGCAGAAGGAATTATTCATAAGGGATAATTATTTTTTCTTATCACAATATAATGTTCTAAATTAAGCCCTGTCTTTTCATCTTTCCTAACTATTCTCCTAGCTTCAGATATGCTCTCAAATTCTTCTTTAGATAATCCACTCAAATACATCTTCTCCCAAGGAGTTTCTCCATTCTCAAACCCCCAAACAATTTCTTTTAACTTAATTCTTTCAATCTCTTCTTTAATATATCTATTTGTTGCTCCAATATTATACAAAGCTTCCCCAAATAGTTTAAACAGCAAATCAACCATAAAAATAAAAACCAAACAATAATTTATAAATTTTTCGGATATAATCACCAACTAGTAATTACTCAATCAATCTTAGAAAATTTCTCAGGAAAAACTATTTAAATAAACTAAGCAAAATAAAAAGCTATGACTACAGTAACTAAACTCGTATTGTCTGGTTTTAAATCATTTGCTAAAAGAACAGAACTAGAGTTTGGAAAAACTTTCAATTGTGTTCTTGGACCAAACGGTTCAGGAAAATCAAATATAATGGACGCTCTTTGTTTTGTTCTCGGTAAAACTTCTGCAAAATCAATGAGGGCTGAAAAATCTGCAAACCTTATTTACAATGGCGGGAAAAAAGGAAATCCTGCAAAACAAGCAGAAGTTTCAATATTCTTTGACAACTCAAAAAAAGAATTTCCCTTTAATGAAAAAGAAATTAAAGTAACAAGAATCGTAAAACAAAACGGCCAATCTATTTACAAAATAAACGATAAGGTTCTAACAAGACAACAAGTTGTAGACATTCTTAGAGCTGCAAAAATAGATCCAGATGGCCACAACATAATTTTACAGGGAGACATAGTTCATTTCATGGACATGAAACCTCTAGAAAGAAGATACCTAATAGAAGAAATAGCCGGAATTTCTATCTTTGAAGAAAAAAAAGGGAAAGCTCTTGTTGAACTAGGTAAAGTAGAAGAAAAACTAACAGAAGCCAACATACTATTAACAGAAAGAGAGGCTCATTTAAGAGAACTAAAAAAAGATAGAGACCAAGCTAAAAAATATCTCGAGTTAAAAAATAAAATAAATGATAATAAAGCAACCTACATCCACATACAAATTAAAGAAAAAGAAAAAAGGCTAGACAATATTCTAGCAGCCATAGAAAAACAAAAGATAGAATACAGAAAAATAAAGGATATTATTGACGAAAAAACAAAACTTATAGAATCCAAAAAATCAGAATTATCTGA
>CAZQVG010000023.1:0-1784 GCA_964596705.1 Candidatus Woesearchaeota archaeon
CTGATGATCCTAGTTTTTTTCCTGAGTTTGTTAATATGGGAAGGCCTGGAGACTATGATGTTGGAGTGTTTTTTAGTGGTTGTCCAGGAAATAATCCTATTATTGGGAGAAAGATAGTTTGTGTTTATGGAGATAAAATTTCTATTGATGGTGTTGATTTTCCTAATTTGGGAAGAGAGTTTGTCTTAGGGGCAGCTTTTTCAGATACAAATAATTTTGGATGTATGGTAAATGAAAGTGTTAGTAAGTGGATGAATATTGTGGAAATTTTAATTCAGAAAAATAGGATGTTAAGAGATTGTTCAGGTATAAGAAGTAATTTGAATGTTAGTTTGAATGATTATAAAGGAAATTTGGAAATTGGGGAGTATAATTTTGTGTCTAATGTTGATTATCTCAATTCAGATTTAGCAAGTTATGAATGTGAGGTGTTGTATTAATGAAACGAGGTCAAATGCAGATTCAAGAGAGTATTTTGGTGATTTTCATATTCTTTGTTATATTGATGATTGTTCTAGTTATGTTTTTTCAGTTTCAAAAAAAATCTATTTTGAATGATATTGAGGAATATCAAGAGATGGAGTTTAAACAACTTATTGATGTTATTCCGAATATGGCGGAATTGAAATATTCTAAGTTGGGTATTGAAAAAGGATGTATTGATTATTTGAAAGCTAAAGCTTTTAGGGGGATGAATTATGATTTTGGAAATAAAATGATTGTTTTGAAATATAATGGAGACCTGGTTTTGTATGATCATGGCGAGGGAGATTTGAGGAAGGTTAGTAGCCCTGTATGTGTGTATGATGCAAGAAGTAAAAAGTTTTATTTTGGGGAGTTAGAAGTGGGGTGGTATAGATGAAACTTTTTTCTAGAGGGCAGATGGAGACAGTAGGTTTGGTTGTTATTGTAATTTTAATAGTTTTTATTGGGCTATTTGTGCTTATTTTTAGTCATAAATCTGGTAGTGATGATGATTTGTTTTTGGAGATGAAAGTAAATAATTTTGTGAATGCAATAAGATATGTTAGTGTAGGGATGGATAGTTTTGAGGATAAAGTTGCTAGTTGTTGCTCGTTTAATGAATGTGATGATGTTCAGGAAGTTGTGGAGAGCGGGTTTGGATATTTTGATAGAGGGATGAGTTTTTTTATTGATTGTTATGATGGGAAGAGTTTGGAGTATTCTGGAAATGGTGGTTGTTCGTCGGGAGTTAGTTCTGTAAAAGTTAGTTTATCGTCGGGAGATAAGTTTTATGCAATCGTTTGTCGAAAATGAGGGTTACAGGGCCTGTAGTGCTAAAATTTGGCAGTTTTGGGGCTTTTTTGTATACTGTAGACTATAAATGTTTATAAATGGAAAAAGTGCGATTCTATCTAATAAAAATTTAGAATAGATAACGGTGTCATAGCTTAGAGTAGTGATTATAGTGTACTAAAAGAGGAGAACCCTTTTTAGAGGGGAAAAATCTGAATAAGGAGGTGTAAATTTCAGATGAAAAAGTTCATAAGAAAAATTGCAGCTGTTGGTGCAACTGTTAGTATGATTGGTATGACAGTTGGAGGAGCAGTTGCTGCTGATTTGAGTGATTTGCCAGCTCCATTTGTGAGCGGTGGTGACTATGTAAATACAGCATTTGTAGTAGGAGACGCTGCAGCAGGAAATGATGATGCTGCTAGGACAACATTGACAGGGTACTTTGGTGGATTTTTAGACAGTACTACTCTTTCAGGAGAGAATGTTAAATTAGAAAAGGCTAGTAATAAATTCAATTTGGGAGATGG
>CAZQVG010000023.1:1884-8447 GCA_964596705.1 Candidatus Woesearchaeota archaeon
ATGTTGACTATGGATGCACCAGTGCTTGCAGAAAAAGAAACAATTAAGTTGGAGAATGATGGAAGCGACAATATTAAGTTGACTGCCCCTCTTGAAGATGGAACTGCATCATTTGACTTGTTATACTATGACGGATCTTCTGGATTTACTGTGTTGGGTAAAGATTCTGATAACAGGTTGGTTACTTCAAGTGCATCAAGCATATTGTTTAACATTACAAATGGAGATGATATGTTTGTAGCAACTTGGAAGTCTGGAGATGATGCAGAATCTTATTTGTTATCTGCGAGTGTAACTACTAGCGACAGTACAAATGTAACTACAATAAAGAATGAGATTACTGGAACAAATGAATGTGAGAACTTAGAAGCTAATGACCAATGTACAATTGGAAGTATGACCTTGACAATAAATAGTGTATATAGGGATGGAAGTAACAAATGGGTAAATATTAGTGGTGCAACATCATTTAAGGATATATACACTAAGGAAGGTTTGAAGATTGCATTGCCATATGATGGAGATTCCAGTGCTGATGCACAGGCAATTAATCTAAGTGCTTCGCCTAGTGCATATAATCTTTCTATGACTGAAGAAGACAAAGACGGCACATTGGCAAATGGAAATACGTTTAAGGCTCAGATAGGAATTCAAGCTAGTGAACCTGGAGTAAATTCCGTATCTGGACTTGGTACAGGTTATGAAATTGATGACACAGATGTTTACAAGTATTATGTAACTTCTGATTTGGCAACAAGTGCAGAATGGGATAAATCTGGTGATCAATATGACATAGAATTCACATACAACGGTGAAGAAGCTTACTTCAATGTGTATGTTGCAGAAGAAGGAGCTACAAGTACACCAGAGCCTGTATTGGTTAAAGACAATGCAGCAAGTGGTTATGACAACTTGATCCTTGTAGGGGGACCATGTGTAAACCAGCTAACTGCTGAATACATGGGACTAACATATCCAGCTTGTGGAGATGCTTCCACAATAGCAGCAGATCAAGCTATCGTTAAATTAGTAGAGAAAGATGGCAAGACTGCATTGATTGTAGCTGGATGGGAACAAGCTGACACACAAAGAGCTGCAAGCAAAGTAGCTGAAGGTGGCTTAACAGGTACAGAAGTAACTGTATAAACCTTCTCTCTTTTTTTCTTTTTGATTTTATTAAAACAGAAAGTTTTTTATTAGGTAATTGAGTTTTTTAGTTCTATGAAGAAGAAAGAAAATAGAAACAGGCTGTATTTTGGATTGCTAATTATATTTTTGATGGTTAGTAGCACAATTGGATTTTTTTATGGAGATTCTGGTGTGAAAAAAGTTTATGGCCATAAATTCCTTAAAATTGATAAGGGGTGGAGAACATATATTGAAGGTATTGAGTCGTATTGGGATTTTAGTTATTTGCCTAATGAAATAGGTTCTGATTTAAGTTTTGTTGATTTCAGTAAAAGAAACATAAAAGTGTATGCTTTGAATGATAAATCAAAGCCATATGTTGATAAGATTAAATTTATTCTATTATATAAACAAGTTGTTGTTGAAGAAGTAAATGAATTAGATTGTAATAGTGATGTTTGGGTGTTAAATCAATCTTTAAGCAAATTAGAAGTTGAACGTAAGAATGGGTGCATTTTCTTAAATGGAAACCTTAATAAATTTATTGATGGTTTAAGTTATAAGGTATTTGGGGTGTTGTAAAATGAAGAAAACAATTAGCGTTTTAGGAATAATTTTGTTATTTATGGTGTTTTTTGGAGTTGGATATTATTTTAATGGATTAAAAGACAGTACAGGATATTTTGTATATTCTGGTCCTGGAGGAGAGTATGACTTTTTTGTATCAGATAAGGGAGATTATTGGTTAAATTGGACTGCAAAAACAAAAGTATCTGGCAATTTGTATGCACTTCAAAGTTATCTTACTCCATTTGCATATGGTCCGGCAGAACTAGTTGATATTTATAGTGAGAAAGTTGTTAGAACAATAAAAAATGCAGATACAGTGTACTTAACTAGAGATGTTTATTTAGATAAGAAAAACTGGGATGAATATCCTAAAGGTGGAATGATAATTGCTTTATTAAATTTGGATAGGACTATCCAGAAGTTTGGAGTTGGGACAGAATTTGCAGCTATTGAAAAAAATGAGAGAAGTGAAGAGTTAAATTTGCCTGTGATAGGGTGTGAGAATGCTAATAGTGAGAGGGTTGTTATTTTTCTGAAGGAAGGGTTGGAGAACAAAATAT
Organism: Candidatus Woesearchaeota archaeon; assembly: GCA_964596705.1. Lineage (GTDB taxonomy): Archaea > Nanobdellota > Nanobdellia > SCGC-AAA011-G17 > PNOQ01 > JABJPM01. Next base: position 4,143 of record CAZQVG010000023.1, read on the forward strand.
ATAAAGATGGAGACTATTGTGTAGTTGTTGAGTTTAAAGAGAATGATGATCCAAATAAAGTTGCTACAAAGTTGGCTTATGAGTTGATTGGGGTCATGTAAAATAGGGAAAAATTTATAAAAATTTATTTTTTAAACTTATTATTATGAAAAAACTTTTAGTTTTGTTTGTTTTTTTATTTTTTGTATGGAATTTGGCAGGCGGAAGTATAAGTTCTTATGTTATGGTAGGCATTCCGTCTTCTTTAAGCGATTCTAATTTAGTTGAGTTAAATGCTAGTCAATATGGTTTAATAAATGTAAGTGATGATTTAAGATTATTGAGTTATGAGGGGGGAACTAGTGCTTATGATTCACATGTTTTTGTATTTAATATGAGTGATTCAATTAATGATGTTTCGAGAGTTGCTACCTTGAATTTTAGTTGGGAAGGTTATGGGGAAAATTCAAGTGGTTATTATACAAATATTTCTATTTGGGATTGGACTAATGGTGAATGGGATTTGTTAAATAGCACAGATTTTAGTTCTAGTGGAGATATATTAATTGAGAACATTGTTAGTTCTGGCTTGACAGATTATATAAATTCAACAACAAAAGAAGTTGGTTTTTTAGTCACAACTCAAAAAAATTATAGTTGTGGTGCAGGACATACAGATAATGGAGACGGGACATGTAGTGTTATTTTAAGACCTATTGCTAATGGTAGTTCAACTGCATTTAGTAGTCAATATCCTGGTAGTGGAGAACATTGGGATAAGGTAGATGATGTGACTGCAGATGAGGGCGGGACACTTGGGACATATATATACTCTGCTTCATCTACATCTATTCCTCCATTTTATATTGCAATAAAAGAAAATGGGGTTACGTCTTATGGAAGTTTAATTTCTTTGTCTGACCTTGCATGGAACAATTATGTAAAAACTTGGACAACGAGACCTTCTGATGGGGATAAATGGACCGTAGAAGACATAAATAATCTAGAAATTGGAGTAAGAGCGGTTCCAAGCAGTAGTGAATTAGATCTATTTAATATTTCAAGTACGAGTTTTCCAGATGGAGCAATTATAAATAGTGTTAAAGTTTTGGCAAGAGCAAGAGCAAGAAATGATTTGGGATTTTATACTGCTAGATTAACTCAGATTTATGCTACAATTACTTATACTCCGAAAAACGTGTTGCATACGGATTATGTTCATTTAGGTTATACTAATGTTAGTATTTCTGAAACTAGTGAGGGGACTTCAGGAAGTTCAAATAAATTGGTTCAAAGGTATTCTAATGAGGGTTTGAAGTTTTATGTGTACTTGAGAAAAGATAGGGAAAAATCTATTGAGGTGGAGGATAAATTGAATTTGGGGGTGAGGGAATTTAGCATTAAGGCTAGCAATCTTATGAGGGGGAATATTGAAATCTTTGAAGATGATGGTTATGATTGCGTTGATGAACCTTATGTTGGATTGAGGGGATATAATATTGAACATGAGATGGACAATGAAGATATTGAAAGTGTTCTATTGCAGGTTACGGTTCCTAAAAATGTGGTGAATGAAAATGATATTGAAGAGGTAAAAGGAATAAAATGTGGAGGGGAATTGAGTGTTAAAAAAGTTGGAGAGGACGAAGAGAATTATGTTTACGAGTTAGAAAGTGATGGGTTTTCTAAGTGGTATTTAATTGGGGTATTGAATGAAAATGTTGCTGTTGAAGATGAAACTATTGAAGACATTCAAGAAAGTGAAATGGATGATTTGGGGGAGGAGGAATTAGAAGAAACTTTAGTGATAAATAAAAGTCCGTTTAATTATGGTCTTGTGGTTAGTTATATTTCTTATATCTTGTTGTTTGTTGGGACGTTGTATCTGTTTTTTAGGGAAATTTCATGGAAAAAATTAAGGAAAGAATAATCAGTTAATTTTAAAAAGAATTTGTGTGTACTTCTCTTTGTGCCGGGATCGCATAATCTGGTATTGCACTGGCCTTGAAAGCCAGGCCCGCAAGGGCATCTGGGTTCAAATCCCAGTCCCGGCGTTTTATAGCCCAAATGTTTTCTCAAATTGTTTCATCTCAATTATTTTTTGTGCAAACCTATATCCTTTTTCAGTTATTATATAATAATTTGAATTTTTTTCTTGAATTCTTTCTATTAATTCTTTTTTCATTAATTCTTCTAAATAAGAATTCATTTGATTATAAGAAAGGTTTGCTTTATACATTAAATGGGTGGGTTTTATTTTTCCACCTTTCTGCTGTATTGTTACAATTATATCATGTATTATTTCCAATCTATTTCTTTTTCTTTCCATGGTTTACGATTCTGCTAAGGATTAGTAATAGTAAAGCATATCCTCCAAGTTGAACTAATTCAGCAAATACATAGAAGAATTTGTCTAGTGTTATAAACATAAATAATATATGGCTTAATGCGATTATTGAGAATGCATAAAACAGTATTTTGGTGTTTAAGTATTTGTTTATTCTATATCTTTGAATGTAAAGCAAACTGATTAAAGAAAGCAATATGAAAGAGGTTATATGGAAGATGTAATAATTTAGATTGCTGTAATATGTTGAGATCAGTATGAAATAGATTATTAAGAAGATGTTTGATTTTGATTGTTCTTTTTGGTAGATACTATAAAGTAGGTATAATCCAATTAGATGGGTGAATACAAAGAGCGTGAAGGTTATGTGGGAGAATATATTGTAAGATTTTATTGTTTCTAATGTTGTTATGATTATTGTTGGATCAGAGTTTTGTTTTAATAAGTCATAATATTGTGTGAGGTTTGTAAGTAATTTAAAGAAGAACGAAGTACAGATTATTAAAAAAGCAATTGCTAGATGATTTAGGTATTTTTTTTGTTTATTTAAATTATAATATCTTCTACTTAAGTTGCTTATGGATAATAATACTATGAAACTAAATAAATCTATGAATATTGAGGGGATGTTGAACCAATCTGGGCTGAATTTTAATGGAATCATGTTTTTGAGATTCTAACTAAATTTAAAAACCTTGTGAATTTTTGATTTATTTAAAAAGTTTATGATTGTTGGTTCTTGAGTTTGTTTTCATAGTTTATTTATAAAGAAATACCTTAAATGATATTGAGGTTATTGAGCACCTCCAATAATCACCCCTCTTTTTTTATTTTTATTGCAGATCTGATTGAAGATTTAGCGAATTCTAATTTAGCTTTATTTTCTGCATATATTGTGAATAAAGGTTCATTTTTCTTTATTATATCATTTACTTTTTTGTGAAGATAAACTCCTGCTCCTTTGTTTTCTGGTGCTCCTGCAAGTCTTGCTATTTTTGAGATTATAACATTGTTTATTTCCATTATTTTTCCTTTTGAGGGCGATTTATACGTGTAGCTGTATTTTCCTAAACTTATCTTCTCTGGGCTTATATTTGGGTTTCCTTTTTGAGCTTTTATTATTTCTCTGAACTTTTCATAGGCTTTCCCAGATTCTAAAATTTCTTTAGCAGAGGCTTTTGTTTTTGTAAGCTTGAATATTTTGTTGGCCATCATTATTGCTTTTTCTTCTAAATCTCTTGGTGCATTTGGATGTCTTGTTAAGATGTAAAGAATGTCTCTTGCTTCTAGTGCTGGACCTATTCCGTTGCCTATTGGTTGTGAACCATCTGTAAGTAGGGTCTTTGTTTTTAAGTTAAGTTTTTTTGAGATCTTTGAAAATCTTTTTTTGAGTCTTTTTGCTTCTTTTTTTGTTTTTATCTTAATGTTTTCTCCATAAGGTATATCAATTAATAAATGAGTTGAGCCAACTGCTAGTTTTTTTGCTAATATTGAAGCAATCATTAGTCCTTCTGGATCTAGTTTTAATGGATGCCTTATTTTTATTAATCTACTATCTGTGCTTGCTAGATCCATCGATCCTCCCCAAACTAGGCATGCATTTGTTTTTTTTACTATTTCTTTTATTTTATTTGTGGGGAAGGATACTTTAGCTAGAACTTCCATTGTGTCTGCTGTGCCTGCAGGACTTGTTATTGCTCTTGAGCTTGTTTTTATTATAGTTAGACCTGTTGCAGCTAGTATTGGGATAATAAGCATAGATGTCCTATTGTTTGGTACTCCGCCTGTGCAATGTTTATCAACGATTATTTTCTTTCTTATCTTTATTGTTTTGCTTGTTTTTAGGGTTGCTTTAATTAAGTCAATTACTTCATCATTGTTTAATCCGTTATTATAACAGGCAGAAACAAAATAGGCAATCTCAATATCTGAAATTTTGTTTGTTGAAATGTCTTGGATTATTGAATTTATTTCTTGAG
>CAZQVG010000024.1:0-5504 GCA_964596705.1 Candidatus Woesearchaeota archaeon
CTTTATATAAATGGAGAAGGGGGTATAATAAATGGTAAAAAAGAAAAATTATAAGAGTGTGTTTTGGAAATCTTTAGTATTAACTTTATTGTTATTTTTAGTTGGTGTAGCTTTTGGTATGATTGTTGAGCATGCTAGAGAAGTGAAGGTGCAAGATAAATATAGGGAACTTAGTTTTGAATTATTGGACTCTAGATTAAGAACTAATTTTTATGACATTATGGGAGAGGGTTTTTGTGATTTAGCAATTACTGACAACTTAGAATTTGCAGATAAGATTTATGAAGAGGGAAAAAGGATAGAAATTTATGAGAGATTTGGAAAGCTGGAAGATCTGTTAAAAGACGAGAAAAGAAACTATGCTTTGTTGAAAACTGAGTTTTGGATGAATAGTGTGTTATTGAGGGATAAATGTAATGCAGACTATACTACTTTGGTTTATTTTTATAGGGACGATCCAATATCTGGCGAGGAAAAACAAATGCAAAATGTACAGTCGAGGATTTTAATGGATTTAAAGGAGAAATACGGTGCTAGTTTAATGTTGATCCCATTGCCAATTGATTTGGATGTGGGAGTTGTTGAACTATATGTAGATAGGTTTGATATAGATGATGTGCCAGCCATATTGATTAATGAAGACATTAAGTTAGAGGGGGTGCATAGTTTAGAAGAGATAGAAAAATTAATATAATTCATTTCATTCCCCCTTTTAAGATGGCTAATTGTTCTATATGTGGCAAGGAATTTGACGATTTGGTTGATGCTATTGTTGAAGGTGCTATTGTAAAAGTTTGTTTAGATTGCTCTAAATTTGGGAGCGTTATTACAATAAATCAGCCTGTTGTTGAGAAAAAGCTTGAGCAACGTAAGGAATTAGAGGAAAGGCCTGAATTTGTAGATGTTATTGTTAAGGATTTTGCAGATAGAATTAAAAAGGGGAGAGAAAGAAAAGGGTTAAAGCAGGAAGATTTAGCGCAGGCTATAGCTGAGAAAGAGTCAGTTATTCATCAGTTGGAGACAGGGAAATTGAAGCCCAGTTTTAAGTTAGCTAAGAAATTGTCTGTATTTTTAGGAATTGACTTAATAGAGACTGTGGAAACTGCAAGAAATGTTGAGAAAAAGGTTGATTTTAAGGATAATGGCCTAACTATTGGGGATTTGTTGAAAAAAGAATAAAGCGAAAGCTTTAAAAGTGTATTATTTTCCTTTTTTTGGATTAAAATGGAAATTAAAATTCTAGCTTTGGATAAAGAATCTATGAAACTTGAATTAGTGGGCGAGGATCACACATTTGCTAATGCTTTGAGAAAGGAACTTTGGAATAATCCAAATGTTAAATTAGCAGGTTATAATATAGAACATCCATTAGTTAGTAATCCGGTTTTAGTTGTAGATGGAAATGGAAAAGAAGATCCAAAAAAGATGTTGTTAAAGGCTGTAGAAGGATTAAGAAAGAAAAATCTGGATTTGATTGAGCAGTTAAAAAAATTAAAGAATGAGTAATTTTTTAAAAAAAACATGGAATTTTTTATGGCATAGCGATTCTTTAGTGAGTTGGATTTTGTCTTTTATTCTTGCATTTCTTTTGGTCAAATATGTTATCTATGCTGGATTGGGATTGATTTTGGGTACAGGTTACCCGGTTGTTGCGGTTGTGTCTGGAAGCATGGAGCATGATGGATTAAATTTTGAAGCTTGGTGGGAGCATTATGGTGAATGGTATGAGAATCATGGTATAAATATGGAGGAGTTTAACGATTATAAATTTAAGAATGGATTTAATAAGGGAGATGTTATGGTGTTGATCGGTACAGAAGCGAAAAATATAAATAAAGGTGATGTGGTTGTTTTTCAAGCAAACTCAAAACATCCAGTGATACATCGAGTGGTTAAGGTTTGGGAAGAAGATGGAGAGTATCATTTCCAAACTAAAGGAGACCATAACTCAGATAGTTATGTTCAACTTGGAGAAACAGATATTGGTGAAAGTAAGCTGTTAGGAAAAGCGGTTTTCAAAATACCTTTTTTGGGTTGGCCTAAAATAATCTTTGCGGGGTTGGTAGGATGATAGCGAATTTATTTTGTCCAAAATGTGGCACTATGATGTTGCCTGAGGGGAAGAAGATGAAATGTCCGGGTTGCGGGTATTCTCCAAGAGGCAAGCAAGAGAATTTAGTTTTAAAGGAGAAAGTTGAACTTTCTAAGGACCAAGAAATTGAAGTTAGGGATAAGAAGATAGAGACCTTGCCTAAGATCAAAGAAGAGTGTCCTAAGTGTGGCGGAAAATATGCCTATTATTGGACTTTACAGACAAGAGCAAGTGATGAATCTGAGACTAGATTTTTTGAGTGTGTGAAATGCGGCTATAGGTGGAGATCTTATTAGTATATTCTTTAGAATAAAAATAGTTAAAAAGCTATTATTATTTTCTATTTATTAAGATGAGGTTTGTTTTAGCAGATTCAAAATTATTGAAGGATAGTATTGGGGTTATTTCTGATTTGGTTAGTGATGTAAAAATAAAATTTGATCCTGACAAATTAGAGATTGTTGCTATGGATCCTGCTAATGTAGCCATGGTTATTTTTAGGTTATTAAGTAGTTCCTTTGTTGAATATGATGTTAAGGATGAGGAAAGTATTGTTGTAAGTTTAGATAGTTTAAAACAAATATTAAATAGGGTGAAGGCTGGAGATAGTGTTATATTTGAAGTTGATGAGGAAAATAGTAGGCTGAAGATTGAGTTTCATGGGGAAACAAAAAGAAAATTTGGTTTGGCTTTGTTAGATAGTCAAGAAAAAGATCAAAAAGTTCCATCTTTAGATTTTAGTGGGGAAGTGGAGTTAAATACTTCTGTGTTTAATGATGCAATTGATGACATGGATATTATTTCAGATTCTGTTGTTTTGGATTTGAGTAAAGATGGTTTAGTTGTTGGTGCTGTTGGGACTACAAGTGATGCGAGAGTTCATTTAAGTGCTCTGGAAGGAAGCGAGATTGTTTGTAAAGAAGAAAATGTTAAAGCAAAATATTCAATTGAGTATTTGAAGAAGATTGTGAAGGGCAGCAAGTTATCAAATAATGTTGTTTTAAAGTTTGGAACTGATTATCCTTTGCAAGTAGAATATAAAGTTAGGGATAAATTGCACTTAACTACTATTTTGGCGCCGAGAGTAAGCAATGATTAATAGAAAGATTTATAAGTTTTAGAAAGGTTTTTTAGGTTATGTCTAAAAGAGGTCAAGTTAGTGTTTTTATTATCTTAGGAATAATTGTTGTAGCTTTGTTTGGTGCGCTTTTAGCTTTGAAAGGAGATATTGTTAAAGATTTTTTTAAGGGAAGCAGTAGTGAGAGATTTACTTCACCAGATATTGAGCCTGTAAAACAAGTTGTTGCAAGTTGTGTTGAAGAAAGTTTATTGAAGGGAGTTGAATATGTTTCTAATCGTGGGGGTTATTTTAATCCAATTAATTCTAGTTTTTATAGTAGAGATGTTGATGGTGTGATAGTTGCCTATGCTTGGACTGATAAGTATGGTTCTAGGTTACCTGATTTGAAGGGTTTAGGTAATCAGATTAGGTATTATATGGAAGATCATATGGGTGATATAAAGGATTGTATTGATGATAATTTAGGGGATTATAAGAAGAGTTGGAATATTGAGAATGAAAAAGATTTTAGTTTAGATGTGCCTAGAATTTCAGACAATAAGATTTTGCAGAAAATTAATTATAATAATGAGCCCTTAACTGTTAGTAAGGATGAGTATGTAGCTACGGCTAGTGAGATTTTGGGAGAGGTAGATATTGCTTTGGGCCAGGCATGGAAAATGGCCAATGAGATAGTAAGTTGTTATGGTGGAGTTAATAATGAGTATTGTAATAGAGATGGAGTGAGGTTTAGGGCTGAAATTTATTCGTTGTTTAAACCACAAAATGTTGTTGGGTTGATGCAGCAGGCTTGTGGGGATGAGTGTGATCAATGTTATTATTTGAAGATTCCTGCAGATGAAGGAGATATAATTTTTAATGTTGAGGTTAGAGAATGTTAAATGATAGTTTGAAAGGGATGGCTGTATTTATGAGTTTTTTAATAGTGTTTAGTGTGTTTTCTGTTTATAATGTTGAGGCAAGTGGTCCAGTTGTTCCAAATAATTGTTGTTTAAGAACTACAGATGATCAGTTTTGTGTAAATTTAGAGGATTATAATACCATAGATAATTGTGAGGGGGATCTGGTTTATGGTAGTTGTGATGCTCAACCCGATTGTGTTAAAGGAGTTTGTGTTCCGTTAGCAGGGCAATGTTTAGCAGATTATACAAGAGCTCAATGTACTGCTATTGGGGGGGAATTTTATGAAGGACAAAATGTAAACGAGGTTTCGCAATGTCAAATTGGTTGTTGTGCAAGTGAGTTAACTTGCGGGGTTATGCAGGAAAACGAATGTGTGAATGGTGAATTTAGTGCTGGTGTTAGTGATCAAAGTGAATGTGCTGCTCAATGTAGATCCGATGTAACTTTGGGATGTTTTATTGATTCTAATTCTTGTAGTTATGGAAAAGTTGGTGATTTTGATCTTACTCAAGGAGATTTTAATCCTGAACAGTTTTGTTATGAATTCACTGAATGTAGCACAAGATATGAAAGTCATGCTTATACTGCTCCAGGAGATGATGATTTAATTCCAGAATCTAGTTTAGATGTTTATTGGTATGATTCTGCAGGTAATATGGAAGAAAGGGTTGGGGAACCTGATGCAGTAACTGGAGAGATACATGAAATTCCGGGAGTACCTGAAAGTGTACAAACAAAAGGAGATTGTGATTTTCCTGATGAGAAAGCATTTGATCCAGATGGAAAAGGTGGAAGGGAAAATGCTTATTGTAAATCCACTGCATGTGTTTTAGATTGTGAAAATTGTGAGCCTTCTAGTTTTAGGAATGGAGATAGTATATGTTTGCATATTTTTAAGGGGCAATTTACAAATGAGAAGAGAAGTAAATATTTGAGTGAATATATTTTAACTTGCAGAGATGGAATTATAGAGGTTAGTAAGGAGATAAGAGATAGAAGCAGTAGTGTTTGTTATGATGGTAGTGCTGAAGTTACAATTGGGAATGTGACTGTGAATAGAAGTTATGCTAAGGTTTTGAATAATAATTGGGAAGCTTGTTTAAGTTGTGGCGAGGGTGGAGGAATATTTGATTATAGTGGATATGTTCCTGGTGCAGGAGGATTGATTTTGTCTAGTCTTGATAGGGGCAATTGGTGTGCACCAAAGGATGGTGGATTATTTGGTGGAACCCCTGGAAATGTTGGTGGTTCTGAAAAATGTGAAGATTTGGGAAGAGAACAAGGGATTCAGATGTGTTATTATGATAGTGATTTTTGGGCTCCTGTTGGTTCGTGTAATCCAATCTATGTTCCAAATAAGGATACAGAAGATCAATGTAATAAGTGTGGAAAGGGCGGGGATGGTAAAGCTAACCTTTGTACTGAACA
>CAZQVG010000024.1:5604-8333 GCA_964596705.1 Candidatus Woesearchaeota archaeon
GGAAATAGATTGTATTGGGGGGTAGCAGGTACTCTTATAGGGTTAAGAGCAGCAAGTCAACAAGATTATGAGGAATTAGATAGATATGGATTTTCATTTGTGAATAAAAGAACTGGGAAATATGATCTAGCTTCTATGATTGCTTTAGCTAGGGCAGTTCAGTATGCAAATGCAAGTGATGAAGATTTGAGTAATGCTGGGGAGGAATTAAGTAGTACACCAGATCAAAGTCCTACTGGTTATGAGTTTGGAACTGGTTTTATACAGGGATTAACTTATCTTTTACACGAAGATCTGATAAAAGAAGGTGCTCTTGATTTTGCAGAGGATTCACTCGATGATTTAGCTTTTGCTTTTGGATGGCCACGTGCAATAGCTACGAAATTGTATAAAGTTTTGAATACAGTGGGGGCAATTAGTTCAGTGATATTTGTTTCGGAATCATTTAATACTGGAAGTTGTAAACCTGAAGAGCCTTATTATAATAGTGATCATTGTGAAGAATGTGGTGGTGCTGAGGGGCAGTTTTATTGTACAAAACAGAGGTGCGATATTTTAGGTGGAGCAGCAGGATATTGTAGATGGGAGGCAAAAGGTGATGGAACTGAGGATGGAGTTTGTTTGCCTGTTGCAGATCCATCAGATGTAACTCCCCCTAAGATCAAGAAGATAAAATTAGAAATGTATGATCAGAATGGGGCTTTTGTTGGGGAAAGAGAGGTTGAAAATGGTCCTTTGGAAACTCAGGAGTTTAGTTGGGAAGATGCTGTGACTGTTAAATTAAATTTGACTACAAATGAAGAGTCTAAGTGTGCATATGGGTTTGAGCATGGAAAAGAATTTTTCAATGATGAAGGGAATGTAATAAATGGAGTAACTAGTTTAAATGGAAGGTTTACAAAAGATCATGAGGTAGAGTTTAATTTAACTGCTGCACAAAAATCAAGTGGAGAAGTTGTAGTTTATCTTAAGTGTATGGATGTAAATGGAGCTCAACAAGACGCGAATAATGATGACTATTATGTAAAAATTCATGTTGGGGAAGAGCCGGATTATGTACCTCCAGAAATTGTAAGAACAGATCCTGCTGAGTCTGTGTTTTTGCCAGAGGGTACTAATGGTGTAGAATTTAGTTTAATTGTTAGAGATAAAGATGGTGTTAGTGAATGTAAGTATAGTCCAGGGAATGTTACGAACTATGAAGAATTGGGTAACTTATTTAGTAAAACTGGAAGTACAGCATGTGAAGGTTCTGTTGGAAGAGACTGTGATGTGTTTAAAGCGAATCTTGTGTTTTCTGAGGGCGAAGGATTATCAGCTAGTTTTGGAGTTGGAGCAGGTTATGGTGAAAATGCTACTGTTTATACTTATAGTTTAGGGTGTAAGGATAGTTATGGAAATGCTAATGTAATGAATTATGGATTTACTGTTTATCCAGGATATGATTTCAATATAACTTACCCAACTGAAGGTGCAAGGATATATGATAATGATCCGGTTATTAATTTGAGTGTTGATGTTCCTGTATATTGTAGATATAAGGTGGATGATGCTGTAAACTGGACTAAATTAAATGGGGGAATAGGGCAGCCTTGGTATAGGGAAAGCATTGGTCCTTTAAGTGCAAGTGTTAGTGGTGTGCAGCATAGATTAGCTGTAAGGTGTATAGATCAAGGAAATAATTTAATAGATAAAAGTGTGGACTTCTTTGTTATGAGTGATGCAGATTCTCCTAAAGTTGTAAGGGTTTATACCCGTGGAGATATTGGTTTGGGTGGAAAATTGTATGTGGAATTTGATGAGGAAGCAGAATGTAAATATAGTACTGAAAATTTAGACTTTGATTTTGAAGATGAGGATGTTAGTTTGATGAATGCTGTTCCGCCAGGAATAACTGTTGGGGACAGAAGTTTATCTAAGTTAAATAGTTTGGTTTGGGAAGTAAGTAAGTATTATATTAGGTGTAGAGATAAATGGGGTAATGAAGAAGGATATATCATTTATCCGTAGTCCAAACTGCTGACAGTTTGATCATCATGGCGACCTAACGGTTACCTAAATGAAAAATCGTAGGTGTTTGATTGTAGATTACTTAAGAAAAATGAAAAAAGGACAATTAATGAGTCAACCAATAATATATTTATTCTATGCTTTAGTTGCAGCTATGATTTTGATATTTGGAATTAAAGTTATTGTTGGAATAAAAGATAATAGTGAGCGGGTAGAGTTCGAGAGTTTTTTTAATGATTTAAAATCTGAAGTGAATAAGGTTTATCAGGATTCTTATGGAAGTAGACTGTCTTTAGATAAGTTAACTGTGCCTAAAAAAATAGATGAAATTTGTTTTGTTGGAGAAAAAGAATTAGATAAAGTTCGTGATGAAGATTTAAGAGAGTTAATTAGGTTGGATAATGATGGAAATAATGTTTTCTTTGCAGGCATTAAATTAGATTGGGGGCCTAGACGTAAGATAGATCTTCTTGATATTGATGGGACAATATGCGAGGATACAAGGGACAGGAAAATTAATTTAGTTCTAGAGAATGTTGGAATGAAAGTTGAAGTGAAATTGAGTTAGTTTTATAAAGTGGTTTTTCTAAATTTTTATTAATGGCAGTTAATGGTTTTTCAAAAAAGGGGCAGGCAATTCAGTTTAATTTAATGTTCGGAGTTGTTGCAGGAATTATTATTCTGGTTTTCTTTTTATTCTTTAATTCAAAGTATATTGA
>CAZQVG010000025.1:0-8142 GCA_964596705.1 Candidatus Woesearchaeota archaeon
ATACTTCAATTCCCAGGAAAGAAATAATTTCTATAATGAAAAAACATTTTCAATTCCCTGAATAAAATATTCAAAATGACAGATATAAACAAACAAAAATTAAAGAAAAAACTAGAAAAGATTTATCAAGGATATATAGAAGGCAAAAATCTGAAGAAAGAAACTTTCCAAATATATAAAGCATATTCTGGGGCTTCTATTTTTTTAGATAAAGACATATCATTAGCTTTAAATAAACTTATAGATTTATATGAAAACACAGGAATAGCCGTATCAAAACAAGAAGCGAAGGACATTATAAAAAGTTTAAAAAAAGAAAAAGAGAATTAGAAAGAAGATAAAAAATGCAACTTGAAGAAAGATTAAATCAAATTCAAACACCAAATGAGATTATAGAATTTACACCAACAATAGACAGTTATTTACCTGGAACAACAGTGTTGTATAGTGCTCCAATAAAAATATATGACTTACCAAATATTGGAGTTTCTATCCACCTACATGGTACTGGAGACATCTTATATGGTGGAACAGTAAAAGAGATTGGGAGTGATAAAATAATTACAAGATTAAACTCTTATGAATCCGCAATGGCAGACTATTATCTTGGAGAAGGTTTATCTCAAGGAATTGGCAGGTTAATTGAACCAAACAATAGATAATTTTTTATTTTTTTACATTATTAAGAATAAGATGGCAACTGAAATAAACCCTAAAAAATTGAAGAAAAAACTTATTGAGATATATTCAAATTATCTATCTGATAACAAGGAATTAGTCAAAAAAGCCAAGAGAAAAGCAATGGAATTAGACGGATTATGGAGCGGTAGTTTTCTATTCTCTAAAGCGATTGAAAAGGCTTTAAGTGGTTTGACTTACCTTTACATAGAGCCAAGAATATCTAAAGAAGAAGCCAAAAAAATACTAGAGGATCTAAAAAATGAATAAAAACGAACTATTAACAGAACTACAAACTAAATTTGAAGAGATAAAAAAAGAACTTAATTTCAGATCTAACTTCCAAGAGATAAATGAATTCTCATTCATAGAAGACTTAACTCTCGCACAAGGATTTGTAAGTAATCAATTTTCAAGGCAATTAATCAACAGAATAACAGAAACATACAGTAGTTGGATCGGAACATTACACAACTGGATAATCCCAAATCCTCATGACATGATGGCAATAAATGAAGCAAGCAAACTCACAGAAGATGAAAAAAATGAGATAAATAAAACTATAAACAAAATAATGTATTTCATTAGAAAAAATAAAAGAATTGCATTTGAAAAAAACAAAAAAGAAGAAGGACCATTTATAGATGAACTAATCCAATATAGTAAAGAATTCACTAAATTCATGGCTAAATATCATAAAAAATTCGAAATTATTTGGAAAGATGACCAATGATTTAGAACAACTCATTTCAGAAGCATCATCATTCATCCAATCAGAATTCCAATTAAAACTAAACAAATCAACTCTTAAGGTTTACCCCAAAGAAGCTTGGCAAAGATTTTATCATCAAAACAAATTTGAAACAACTGCAGATGGTTTATATGTTCCTTACTCTTACACTGCTTACACACATTTTGATAGCCCAACACTAGTCTCAGACATTTTTCACGAACTATTTGGTCACGGTCTCTTCATTGAACATTCTTCAATAGGAAAAAAATTAAGAGAGATAATTCAAAATAATCAAAATGAAAAGAAATTTCTTTTTGAAAAAATAAATCCTCTAGAACAACCATTAGGATTATGCACACAAAACATAGGAAACTATGAAGGATTTGCTGTCTGGCTTGAAGCACTACTTTGTAAAGAAACAAATAATTCAGAGGTGTGGAAATTAAAAAAAGATAGACTTTCTCAAGATTATAGAATCCTATATGATAGTTTTCAAGAAGCAGAAAGAGCTTTAACACGTTTTGGTTTCATGTCTCAACTTGGATTTCCAAAACATTATGATAATCAAAGAATATTATCTATCTTAAAAAAACTATACGACCCCAAATTTTCCAATATTAATTTCATTATCCTTTACGGTTCCCAAAAACCAGACAGCGACATAGATTTATTTGTAATTTCCACTAATCCATCAAGAAATTATTTTAATGGATGGCTCGATATATATGAATTAAATCAAGAAGAATTTAACGATTCTTTAGCACATTTAGACATTAGTGTTACAGATCCTCTATTTACTGGACAATTAATTTATGGAGAAAGATCTTATCTAGAAAGATTAAAACATCAAGCAATCACCCAAGATATAACAGGAGACATAATACACTATAATCTAAGAGAAGCAAAAAAACAACAAGAATACCTCTCAAAATTACCCCTCCCGGATTTCCGCAGAAAAACATGCTTATCCTACATCCAAACTTTCACAAAAAATGCAGAATTGCTTTCCAATGGAATAAAACTATTAACAAAAAGAAACATAGATAAGATAAAATGAGACTAAACATATTAGGGATTAGCAGCCAGGAATATCCAGAAGGAAGAGTAGATAGTTTTAAGATAAATGAAACAGAAGGACATTGGGGATCAATAATAGACTGTCTAGTAGAGTTTGGATTCAAAGAAAAATCTATAAGAGCAGACATAGATGCCACATTAGAAAATAGAGGATATCTCTTCCTCTACCTAAATCCAAAATTAAAAGTCCATTTATCAGCAGAGGAATCTGAAGATTTTTTTACAATAAGGTTTGATACTTCAATTCCCAGGAAAGAAATAATTTCTATAATGAAAAAACATTTTCAATTTCCTGAATAAAATACTAAAAATGACAAACATAAATAAAAAAGAACTAAAAAAGAAACTCATAGAGACTTATCAAAGATACATAGAAAACCCAGAATCAGAAAAATTGAAAAAAGAAGCTTTCCAGATATATAAAACATATTCTGGAGCTTCTATTTTTTTAGATAAATCACATCGATAGCATTAAATAAACTTATAGACCTATCGAAAGACACAGGAATAATTTTTTCAAAACAGGAAGCAAAAAAAATCTTAGAAGAGTTACGTAAAAATGTTATTAGATAATATAGATAAAAGATTAATTAAGATTTATGAAGAAGAAAAAGAAAATAAAGAAGACAAAACAGGATGAATTTTGTTCAAAGATTAAAACAAGAAGCAAATTATCATCCATTCCTTCGATCCTTCTTCATCTACAGAACTTTTGAATTAGTTCTCGAAAAGAAAAAATCATTATTAAATCTTCCCCATATGATCAAAGAACTTTTAAGATCATACTATCATTATGAAAGTTATCTATTTAAAGAAAAAGGTTCTGCTACAGAAGATGAAATAGAGATATTTCCAGGAATTATCTTTACAAAAGGAATTACATATAAGATTTTAGAATCTCTCAACCTAGAAAAAACAAAATTTTCATTCTTATACCATCTAATGATTCTTGAAAGATATAAGCGAAGAAAACTATCTCTCTCAAAAACAAATTAGAAAATTGAGCAACATAGAAGGAGTAGTTGATATTTTTTAGAAGAATATGCAAAAAAACTAAAAGATAAACCAAGAATAATTAGATGTTCTAACTAGTTCAGTCAATAAATGATTTAATAGTCTTATCATCAAGACAGATGAAAAAAATAAAGATAATTTAATCTCAGGAATATCATCAATATCTTCATAATTTCTCAAAGAATCAAAAACTGAAGAAACACCATTAATAAACTTTTTAGTTGATTTTTCTCTACCAAAGATATTTATTTAAATATAAAGAGATAAAAATAAAACTAGATGGAGGCAAATAAAAATGCAACTTGAAAGAATACTATCCCAGAACCAATATCAAGACCTAACAACCCATTTCGAACACTATGAATTACCCAACTTAAGTACTTCCATTTTCAGTTTCAATGATGAATATATGCAAAGACGCATCCAAGAGATAGTAAAAGGATACACGATAGAAACCCATAATCATAATAAAACTCTTAAACTTATAGATCTAGAAACAAACCTGCCAACAATGAGAGTGGATTATAAAGGACCTGGAGAAGGATATCCACACATTCATTATGGAGTTGATGAGCAACACAATGGCCTGAGACCAGGAGACGAATCAACTGAAATATTTGGAAGCATACTATCTGGAGGAAATACTGGATTACCTACAGCAGATTGGAGTCAACACATAGAAATCCCAAAAGTAGAGGTCCCAAAAGAAACCACCCAATTAGATACCCCAAGATTTTATGGATATGGGGTAACAAGATTTGACCCAGATTCAATATCTAGCTTAAGAACAGTAGAATTAGATTTCAACTACATAAAAACATTCGCAAGTTAAAAATGAAAATAAAAATAGAAACCTATAAGCCAGAATATAAAAAATTTGTAGGTGAAGTAGTTTCATACAAAATAATGAAAGACAAAAGCAATCCTGCACTAGACATAACCCTACTAGACAAGAAAACCCAAAATAAAAAAACAATAAGAATTATTGCAAAGGATAGAAATAAAGAAGGCGATATAGATTATTTAAAACATGCCATATCAGGTCTAGAATATGCACTTGAGAAAAAAGAAAAAATATCAAAATGACTACAAAATATAAACCCAAAATAAGAGGTTTAGAAATTATTTTGCACCAAGAAAATGGAGAGGTTTATCGAGGAGAGATATCATCGATCGAAGGATTTGCATACATACCAAAGAAAGATCCAAATACAGTCATATTGGGAATAGAATTTGATTTTAATAGAAAAACAAAATATCGCGATAACCTAGATTTATTGTTCACAACAGATAAAGAAGAAGACATAAAAGAATTCATAGAAATACTAAAACAACTAATATAAAATGGAAATAAAAATAGAAAATATGCCAACAAACTCAATAATAATTAAAGGAGAACCTGTAAAAACCAAAATATCAAAAGAAAAAAGTGAATCTAAATTAGAAATAGAAATCTTAGATAAAAAAACAAATAAACGAAAAATATTAGAAATTATTGCAAAAAACAGGGATAAAGCAAGAGAAGTTGATCTAGATATATTAACAAAAAACATAATTAGAGCATTTGAAAAAGCTTTAGAAGATAAAAAAAATGGGAAATTATAAGTTAACAACCACAAAGGTAATATTTAGAATTAAAGACCCAAAAACAAATAAAATAGAATTTGAAGGAGATTTTTCTTACCAAGAAATCTATATCTATAAAAATAAAGAGAATAAGACCGAACAATCCATCCAGTTTAATATAGATGAAATAAATCATCAAGGAGGCATAGATATTTTCTTCACAACAACCAAAGACAGAGAGATAGAAGAATTCATAGAAATACTAAAACAATTAATATAAAAATGCTATTAGATTCTGAATTAAAAAGAATTAATCACATTTACAAAGAATTATTAGGATATTGCCCCAAAACAATAAAATTAGAGTATACAAAATCAGTTCCCATAGGAACCTTCTCAATAAGAAACAGAAAAGCATCAATAAATCCAAATTTTCCGTTTAGCAAACTTACCTTGCTTCATGAATTTTTTGGACATGGGTTATTTTTTGAATATTCAGACATCGGAAAAAAATTAACAAACCTAGAAGAAGCCTTATTAAAAGAAGAACAAAGATATTTTAAAGAAGGATTTACATTAGAGGATCTAAGGAGATTTAGATATAATCATCCAATATATCATCAAATAAAACATTACGAACAAGAAATCTTAGAGATAAGCGAAGCTTTTGCTATTTGGACAGAATATATGTGGTCACCAAAAGAAATTTTTGAACTTGTCCACAAGAATATTTCTCCCCTAGCAGAAAAGTTAATAGAATTCTCTAAAAGAGATGGAAAATTAGCGGGGTTCTATAGTGCAGGATTACCAAGAATCCCCACTAAAAAAAGAGTAATCGAACTGTTAAACGGAATATTCCCAGATCAAACAATAAGGTTAGCTGTCTTATTTGGTTCAAGAAAAAAATATTCAGACGTGGATATCATGGTAGTTTCAGACAATATAAAATCAATGCATAATAGATGGATAGATATTCGTGCATATACAGAAAAAGAGTTTTTCAAAAAATTAGAATTATTTGATCTAAGAGTTATTGATCCCCTTATTTCAGGAGAAATAATAATTCAAGACAGAGATTACAGCCAGATAATCAAAAAGATACAAAATCAAGAGATAAGATGTGAGGCAATACAATATAATCTTCATCTTGCCCAAAAGTTTAAAGAAATGGGAAGGGAAGATTATTTTCACAGTTACTCTCTTAATGCATATGCATTAACCAATGGCAAAAAATGTTTGAGCTATAGCCAATTAATGAAATTATAACAATAATTTTTCAATTAGATTAAAATTATCTCCAAGAAAACAATCTACTCAAAAGATACGGACTTTTTCTTATCTCAACTTTATTCTTTCCACTAACAGGTTTATTTATCACAAAACTATCAAACACCTGCATGTTAGGATAATGTGCTTGTATAACTGCTCTATCCTTAGTTAATTCCATGGTTAAATAATTATGAGTCTCCTCTGCATATATCCTAGAATCAGGCGGAAAATCAAACGGAGTAGTATGTAAATTTAATCTATGAGGAACACCACCTGCACCACCAGAAACAACATAATTTATTCCATTAATATAAAATCTCTCATATGCATGAATATGTCCCATAAAAACTGCATCTACGTTATGTTCTCTAAATATAGGTTCAAAACCTCTTGCCCAAATCAAAGACCCCCTACTACCTGAAGTATATATTGCCCTATGGAAAAAAACAAACTTATACCTTTTGTATGAAAAATTAGTCAATGCACTATCCAACCATTCTTTTTGCTCTTCAAAATTTGATTGCACCATTAGATCATCAACATCTAAAACAATAAAGATTGCTAAAGGATCTACAACATAATAGTATCTCCCTTCTTCATCCCCGTTCTTAGGCAAATTATTAAAGTAATCTAAATAATAATCAACACCAACAGAAGCATCATGATTTCCAATTGTTGGATAAAATCTATATTTTTTCACTAATTTCCCAGAAATCTCATCAAAAATATCCCAATTCTCAGGACCAGCAATCTGTCCATCAGGGGTCTGACCATGAATTAAATCCCCCAAATGAAATACAATATCCGGATCATATTGAAAAATATTTTTAACAATCCTTCTATGTATTGGCTCAGCATATTCATAACCAGCATGACTATCTCCATAAATAGCAATTTTAAACGGTTTCTCCCTAAAATGAAAAATATCAATTGCACTTACCAAAGAAAGACTAATTAAAAATATACCAATCAACAAAATCTTTTTATCCATAAACTTAAAAAAAAGAAGTTATTAATAAAATTTACGCTTTCCTTATATACTTAAACTCTTGCACAATCTTATAAAAGTAAAATACCATCGCAGCCAACACTAAAGCATTTATCAATATAAATCCAAGGTAAGTTTTGCTATCTTTAGGCGCACTTAACTGCGGATTCAAAACTAAAACTTCTTCACCTTCATTCACTTTCTCATTATTAGTTTCTTCCTCAACACTATTTTCAACAGTCGCAGCAACATCTAAATTTTCCTCTTTTATTTCCTCAACATACAAATCAAACTTAGAAGTTCCTATATTACTAGCTTTCACAATTAAATCAGAAACACCATCACCATCAACATCTACCTCTTGTTCTTCACCCTCATACAAAATAACTTCAAAAGGATCAGAATAAATAGTTACTCTTACTGCTTTCTTATTTTTTTCTCTATCCCTAAATACCTCTCTAACCTTAATTTTATGTTCTTCACCCTTAACATCTAAAATAACACTGTCTTTTCTTCTTATTTGCTCCCAAACATAAACTTGATTCTCATTTCCTCCATTTAACAAATTTCCATTATTATTTCCATTAATTTGAACACTCTCACCACTTATAGCCTCACTACGATCCTCCATAATAGCAGCATCATTTGTTCTATAAATTCTTCCAGAATACCCTCCAACATCTTCATCATTGCTTGGAGTATAACAACTTCCTGTTTCATTATTACAACTTTGACCACTTGGACAACCACATGTACCACAATCTTCCACCAAAGTTGCATTTGAATTACAATAATAAGGTTTATCTGAAGAACAACT
>CAZQVG010000026.1:0-7766 GCA_964596705.1 Candidatus Woesearchaeota archaeon
CTATTTTAGAGTATAATATTAGATTTATAAATTTATATACTCCTAAAAATATACACTTTAAAATATTAGTTCTACAAAAAAACAAACATTTTTAAACCCCCACAAAACAACAAACACAAAATGAAAGAACTAGAACAAATAATCGGAAAAGGAATATTAGAAAGACTAAAACAAGACTATTCAAACTACCAAGAATGGCTTCAAACTAACAACGAACAATTCAACAACCAAACACCACTACAATACTACCAAGATAAAGGACCAGTAGCATTCACAAGAAGATTAACAGAAATAGAATACAATATACAAAATAAACTAAGTTAATAGCAAGTTTCTAATAAATCATATGAATTAAATAACATTCAAAACATACTTAACAAAATAATCCAAATGACCATTTCCTTTTATAATAAAAATTCTATTATATTTTCTCAATAATTCTTTTAATTTATCAATCATAAACTTATCCCTAAACTCATCCTGAACTTTAGAAACTTCATTTAATTTACAAATATTTTTACCTGGATCAAACAAATCACTATGGTCCAAATTATACTCAAACCCCTTCCCAAGAACTTCCTTATAAATCTCAAAAAAATTAGCTATAGAATAATCAAAATCATCCCAGTTAGATTCAGACTTAAAAATGTCAATTGACTGATTAATCTCTTCATCATTTATTTTTTTCTCCCAAACAAGTGTCTGATTAACAAATCTCAAAACAAAATATAAAAAAGCTAAATTTTTACCAAACTTATCAACAATATACTTAACATCTTCAACATCAGAAGGATCATTTGAAACTACCGGGATATTTCTCTCTTTAGCATAATAAGCAGCAAAACCTAATTCTCTCCCTTTCTCAATAGCCTCTTCTTCATTAGAATACTTACAAGCATAATATCCATCCTCCACCATCACTAAATCAGGATCAATATCATCAATTTCTGACTTTATATTCTCTATTTGCTCTTTTTCTTTACTATGCATACTTCCAAAAAAAGAAATAATTTTAGTACTTTTATAAAAACGTACCTTTACAAAATCCATTTTAAATTTTATACAAACCGAATTTTAAAAGACTTTCCATTTAAACAAAAACCTTTTAAAAATCAAAAACTAAACAAAAATTAAAATGATCCTCCCAAAAAACTATCACTACGAAAAAACTTTAGAAGAACTAGATGAAGAACAACTAAAAGCAAAAATAATGATAGACATTTTCAAAGAACTTGAAAAAAGACAAAAACAACATCCAGACAAATGTCCGTGGTGCAACCAACCTACTTCTTCTTAGCTAAAATCTTCTTCAACTTATCCCAATGCTCTTCAGCAACAATATAACCTACACAATTCTTAGCACCACATTTACAAGGATGATCTTCAAAATCTTCTAAATCATACCCATAATTATATGTAATCTCTTCATCTTTCTTTATATCCTTTATAGCCACAATCCATATATGACCATCAATAATTTCTGCTTCTGCATTTGGATCACAAGAATGATTAATATACTTAGCAATATTCCAATCAACATTCCCATCTATATCATATTTATCATCCAATTCAAAGATATAAACAGCTCCATTCTCATCCGGATTATCTTTATGTTTTTTATACTGCTCTTCATAAATTTTATCACTTTCAGCTTTACTAATTTTCCTACCAACATATTCTATAATCTTGCTTCCCTTCTTAATATCTTTTTTAGCAAAAACCCCATTACCATGAACTCTAGATTTTTTAACATAAACTAACATTTTAGCCCCCAGAAACAACACTCAAAAACTTCAAACTATCTCCATCTTTGATCTTAACATTTTCACTAACCAACTCACCATTTAGCACAATAATATACTCCTCCAAATTAAGCTTTAACTTTTCAACAATCTCACTAATACTTCTAACATCTAAACTCTTACTTTTATTTAACCTATCAACATAAACCTTAACTTTTGCCATTCTCAAAATAACTTATTAACTAATTTAAAAAATTATCTCTTCTATTCTATCTAATCTCTTAATATTAAGTTGATAAGCCTCTCCATATTTTGTTTTCCCATAAAAAAGAACTAATCCCTCTTTCAACAATTCATTAAGAACTTCCTTCACATACCCTTTAAGATGTGTAGGAATACCAGACATCAATCTTTCAAGCAATAAATGGCCTTTACTAAACGCTTGATTTGAATATAATTTCTTTAAAATATTTTTCTTAATCTTAATATAATCTTCTTTGCTTAATATTATCATATTAAATATAAATAAATAGCCAATATTAGCTAAAAATAGAAACATTTATATATACTACAATTACTACACTTAATACAATGGAAAATAAAACTGTGTTTTTAGAAATATTTGGAGACACTCCAAAACTTAGGGTATTAGACTTTCTTATAGTTAATGAGGATTTTGATTATAGTATGACAGATATAGCAACTCTATCAGGAGTAGGATATTCAACACTCAAATTATTTTGGAATAAATTAGAAAAAGAAAACATCATAATTAATACAAGAACTGTAGGAAAAGCAAAGATGTACAAATTAAATTTTAATAATCCAATTGTAAAAAAGTTGAGAGATCTATATTGGGAGACAACTAAATATAAAATCCATGAAACACTAAAAAGAGAAGTATTGGTTGAAACCTAACTATTTTTCAATTTATCCACATATTCACAAGCCTGACAAACTTCATTTGAAGCTGGCTCACCACAATATTTGCAAAACTTAATCTTACTGTTTTTATATTTTTTCTTTAACTCAGGCAATATTTCCAAAAATGAATTAACTATGGAATATTTTGTAGCAGGATATTTGCTATCAAACTTATTCAACAAATCCCTAATTTCATTCCTATAAGAATCACCAGCATAAGGACACTCATTAAAATCATCTGTCAACCCTTTCAAAAACGCATATGTCATTATTTCTTTCTCTGTTAAAAAATATAATGGCTTAATCCTTTTAATAAACTTCTTATCATCTCTTATCCCAGTTACTGGACCCAATCTAGCACTAGTCTCCATAGTATTTCTAAACATATTCATAACAATAGACTGTGCTTCATCATCTAAATTATGCCCAGTTGCTAATTTATCAACTTTTAATTCTCTAGCTTTTTTATTCAATAAATACCTTCTAAAAACCCCGCAAATACTGCAAGGATTAACATTTAGCTTTTTCAAGGCTTTATCTAAACTATAACCAAATTCATCCTCAAACTTAAAAATATGCAGCTCAATATTATTTTTTTTACAATATTTCTTAGCAGTCTCCAAAGACTTATCTCTATAACCTTTTATACCCTCATCTATTGCAATAGCAATTAACTTAGTAACTCTTTGCTTAGATATAATATCATTCAAAACATGCAGGGTAGTTAACGAATCTTTTCCACCAGAAACCCCCACAGCAACAGTCTCCCCTTTATTAAAAAGATTATAATATCTAATAGTCTTCCTTACTTTCCTCTCAAAATATTTAATAAAACAAGACTTGCATAATGGTTTCTGATTATTTGGCAACACAATCACAGGCCTTGTTTTACACCTACTACATACCATAAAACTACACAAAAACATTAGTTTTTAAGAGTTTTCTTTTTTCTCCCCATAAACTACACCAGCAAGCCCCAAAAACATTAAGGCAGGTCCAAATAAAAATCCTTTCAAAGATCTATCAACCTTTCTCATATATTTTTCATTTTCTTCTTTCCACTTCTCTAAACCCCTTCTTACCTCATCTAATCTTTCTAAAGAATCAACCTTAGCAGCATAAAATTCCCTTTCTCTCTCTAACAATTCTACTAAACTATCTCTCCCCGAAAATTTTTCTCTTAATTCAGGATCCAAAAAACCCATATTTCTATATCTAATCGCTTTATCTAAATCTTCAACTCTTTTCTGGGCAACAAAATATTCTCCAACAATAGGTTCTACAACACTATAAACACCAAGATTAGACACATTAAACTGTAAAAAAGAATAACCAAACCATCCAACACCAACAGCAAGTACAACAGATGAAATTTCCCGAACAAAATAGTTCCTTGAACCCATACAAATAATAAGTAAATAAGATTATAAAAAAATTACGATTATCTTATATGCATAATTAATTGATATCTCTGTACCCATAACTTCTAACTCAAACTCTCATTAACTGCTTTAGAATAAACATCATAATTAAAATACCCATCAAACCGTTTCCCATTAATAAAAACTAAAGGTAAACTTTTAATCTTAAAATCTTTCCCTATATCAAAATCTCTATCAATTATTCCAGCAAACGCCATCTTCTCCATACAATCTTTAAACTCACTCTCTTTCAACTTAATCTGATCTGCAAACTCATAAATCTTACTCAAACTAATATCTAAATAATTCTCATACAATAATTCATGCATCTTTTCAAATTTACCTTGCAACCCTGCACATTCTGCAGCATTTGCAGCCACCCTAGAACTATTACTTAAAACATAATGCCCATAAATAAATTTAACATCAAATTCATCCCTTAACCGTTTCATATTCAACTCATTCTTAGCACATAACCCATCAAGATAATCACACCACTCAATTACCAAAATAGAAGCATTTTTACTGCCCATAAAATCTCTATCTCTTTTAGCACGGTTATAAGGATCATTATAAACTAAACTAGCAAAAACAAAAACCAACCCAATAAGCACAATTAAAACAAAAGTATACCATCCCTTTTTCATAATTAAAACTTAAGAAAACTACTATTTAAACTTAACTAAACATACTAACCTTATTAGACCTTACCAATATTCTTCTCTTATTTTTAATATACTTTGCAACAGCATTTGGTACATGTAATCTACCAATAATCTTAGCCTTACACTTAACCCTATAAGAAATTACAATTTCACTATTTCCATCTATTACTGGAATCTCCCATAGCATCTTAGTACCTTTCTCACCCTTCATTATCCTATTTGGTTTTATAGATCCAAAACTATTTGGCTCTTCAACAACATTAATCATCCCATCCATCACTTTTACATTTCTCAATTTTCTCAAAGATTTATTCCTCAAAACCAACATAACTTTAATATTTGCAATATTATCCTTAGAATGCTGAACAGAAACTATTTTTTTAGTTAAACTTAAATCTTTCTTGAAATACAAATACAAAAACCAAATAACTAAAAACAAACCTAAAATACTATAAACAAAACTTCTATAATCTGTACGTATAACAATTTTCTTACTTTCTCCTGGCTCTAAACTAAATTCCCAAATATAATCATAATAACTTCCTTCTTTAACAATTCTACTAGGTTCCTCACTAACCTCAGTAAATAATTTCTCAAACCAGGATAATCTTCTAGTATATCTTTCATAACTAATACTATTCATATTATTTGTTTTCTCCATAGTCTCCCCATAGAACAAAAATCCTTTCTCAGGAGTACCAACCTCACTTATATCCCCAGACGCTTCAATATTTATTGTATTTACATCATCAATAACCTTCTCCCCATTATGATAAATTATCAAATGAATATCATTTTTTCCAACTTTAACTTTATCTCCAAAATTAACAATAAACTCTTTTACAAATTCTTCATCCAACAAATCTATATTATCAACTTTTTCATCAAAATAATCACTTTTCAATTCTAAACTTAAATTGCTAACTAAAAAATCATAATTATTGCTTAATCTTACCCTAAACAAATTATCTTCCTCAGAACTAATCTTCTTAGGCAATTCTAAACTTCTTTCAATAACCTGATCATAAGTCAAAATCTCAACATCAAAAACTTCCTCAGTTTCAATATCTGAAAAATTCATAGATACCAATTTTAAAGTAACTCCATAATTACCTGGATCAACCCTATCACTAAACGGCTTCAAACGTAAAACTACCTCCTCACTAGATTCTGGACCTACAACAATAGGATTTGGATCTACTGTAAACACCCATTCCCAAAAAGAAGAAGGTGCATAAAATCTGAATCTGTCTGTGACATTTTTAGGATTCTCAACATTAATGGAAAACACAAATTCATCCCCAACCAAAGCTTTATCTTTTATTGCTTTATGACTTAAAACAACCCCCTCACTAGCAGAAACATTCATGATACTTGCAAAAACCATAAATATCAAAATTATTAGCTTAACCCTCATACTAATAGGAAATCCTACAATCTATATAAACTTTTTTGTACAACTGAAAAATAAACAAAACATTTAAAAAAACAAAAATTACAAAAAGACATTATGAAAAGAGGTATTTCACCCTTAATAGCTACAATAATTCTAATCTTAATACTTGCAGTAGTTGCCTCAATCGTTTTTATCTGGACTAAATCTACCGCAGACACACAAACTTCCAACGCTGGAACAAGAATAAATGCAAACAGCATTTGTAATGAAGTAATTCCTAAATTAAAATACACTCCAGTTTGCACACTTGGACCATACTTAAAGATAAAAACAGAAAACAATGCAGATAAAGAAATTCCTGAACTTAAATTCAAAGTAATATCTGAAAACTCAGAGAAAACCACAAATATTGGAAAAATAACAGCTTATACCACAAAAGAGGTTTATCCATTATTCCCAGAAACACCAGATGAATTAAGAGAAATAAAAGTAAAACCCTCTGTCCTAGTAAACAACCAAACAATAGAATGTGGCGAACAAAGAATAATAATAAACCCTCAAGAAATAGATTTATGCCCTAGTTTACTTCCAAACCAAGGCGGAGAACTATTAGATCCAACTTTCAATCCAGCTAATGAAGGGTGGGATATTTCTCTCCACTCAGATGCAGTTAAACCTTACAATTGGTCATCTGGATATGCAAATGGCACAACAAAAAACAATTTATGGGATTGTAAGGACAATAAACCTTATCTAGCAGGAAATATAAATGAATATAACCCACGACAAGGCCATCACGCCAAATGGGTTCTAAACCAAGGTTATAGAAATTCTGTAGGCATATTAATGAACGACTCAAACGAAGAATATCACAAAATATATTCAGATTCATGTTGCATAGACCAAGCAGGGAACCCAAAATCCTGTGGAACAAACGAAATATCTAGAAGCCATAGATATATGGGAATTTCATCTCAAGGATACTATCCTTCATCTATGTTCTCAGATGGAGGTAACATAACATTTTCATTTTATGCTAAAACAGATAATCCAGAGAAAAAAGTAGAATATGGCATATATTACAGAAATATAACTGGATCTTGGAGATTTACAAGATCAAATGGCAAAGAATACCGAGAAGTAATAGGAGTTGCAAATAAATGGAAAATATTCTATAGAACATTCATATACAACACATCAATCTGGGATACAACTGAAGAGTTCAAAATAATACTAAGAGGGCACAAACCTTACGTAGACAATGACACAATAAACGCTTCTGTATGGTATGATAACATTCAACTATTTAAAACACCAACTACCTAGGAATTATTCTTGGAACTTCATAAGTTAAATCAATAATAGTAGAAGCTGGATTATGCAAAAATCCATCATCTATAACAACATCAACCCTTCTCAAAATAGACTTAGGGATTTCCTCAATATTCCTTATTGGTTTTTGGCCAGAAAGATTAACACTAGTTGTGACAAATGGTACTCCACTTCTTTGAACTAACCTAGAAAACGCATGATAAGGAATTCTCACACCCAAACTCTCTCCTCCAGGATTAACATTTCTTGCAACACATCTATTCTTCATTTTCAAAATAAAAGTAAA
>CAZQVG010000027.1:0-7480 GCA_964596705.1 Candidatus Woesearchaeota archaeon
AATATTCTTTTCCTGTGATTAACTTTTATTTGAGCGATTTTAAATCCTTTCATTGCAAGAATTATATGTATGAACCTGTGCATTTCACCGTATAATTCAAGTTCTTTTATGCATTCTTTTCTATATGCCCTTAATGTACATCCAGAATCTTTTAATTTATCGCCTAATATTAGTTTTCGTAGAAATCTTGCTCCTGAAGAAATGAATCTTTTTGAAAGATTATCTTTTCTATTATGTCTCCACCCTGCAACTATATCATAACCTTCTTCTAATTTAGATATGAGCCTTGGAATATCTTTAGGATCGTTTTGTAGGTCTCCATCTAGGGTTATGATTATCTCACCTTGAGATGATTTAAATCCTGCATCAAGAGCGGCGGTTTGTCCAAAATTTTTTCTGAAATTTATTGTTTTTAGATTTGAGTCTTTTATACTTTTTAATATGTCTTCAGTTTTATCTGTCGAACCATCGTTGACAAAAATTATTTCGTAGGACTTATTTAATTTTTCTAAAACATGTTTTAGTTCTCTGTATAGTGGAAAAATGTTTTTTTCTTCGTTATAAACAGGAATAATTATCGATAGTTCTACCATTTTACTTTCCAAGTGTAGATGTCAAAATTATTAATTCCTACTTCATGGTCAAAAAGTTCAAAGTGATTTAGGTTTTTGCCTTGATAAAAGAATAATTCTGTGAACATACTGTTTAATAATTCTGGAGACATTAGGATAGATTGAGATTTTTCTGGGAAATAAGCAATTGCTATTTCAGAAGTTCCGTTTTCTGAAGTGTATGTTTGAGTGTCATCACGATATTGTTTTATTAAGATTAGTCCATTATTGGTGTTTACATATGCTTTGTTTGAGGTTTGGTTAATTATAACTCCGTTTGAACAATAAACTGTTTGGTTTTGTGTTTGACAAGATCCTTGGTTTGAGTATGAAGGATATGGTGCAATCCAAGCATTTGCTTCTCTTTCAGATAAACCGTTTAGTTGTCTATATGTTGATTGTGCTTTTTCTTGAGTATAGTCTAGCTTTTCTTGTAGTAATTGTATTGCTTTGTCTCTTGTATTGGATTTTGTTATCTGGTAAGCTAGTGCTCTCTCAAAACTCCAAGAACCAAAATGTGCCCAAACCCCAGATTTAGATACCATATCTTCGGAAGTTATAAAGTAGTCTTCTGGGGGGTTGCAAAATACTTTTTCTAGAATTGCATCTGGGTTATTTGTGTATTGTGATAAAGTTGTTCTTGCTTGAGATTCTGTTTGAAGTAGTATTTTGTCTAAGATTTGTTTTGTTAGTAAAGGATCATTTGTTTCTTCTAAAAGTAGATTATAGGCATCATTGGCTCCACAGTCTAGCATACGTAAGATAGCGATTGCTTGATCTTCATTGTCTGTTAATAAAACTTTGCCGATCCAATGTGCTTGAGGTGTGTTTTGAGATGCACCATCGAAAGTTACTGGTCTATCTGCTATTGCTTTAAACCAATGGCCAAAATCCCACCAAGAATTTATTATCGCATTTTCTGGTGTTTCTTGTTTTATTTTTGTTAGTGCGTTGTACCAAGCATCGTTCATAGATGGAACTTCATTTTTTGCGGTTATGTGGGCAGATTTAATTGGTGAGATTAATAAGACTATTAAAACAAAAATAAATAATATCTTTAAGCTTGCTTTGTTTAATTGGAAATCTTTTGGTAGTTTGTTTGTCAAATAGTTATAAGATTTGCCTGCAAATATTCCGATTAATATAGAGTAGACTGGGACTACAAACATGGAGAATCTTAATCCTTTTGTTGCACTGTATAAAGTTCCGATTAGCCATATTGATAAGAAAATGCCGTATTTTATTTCATATTGTTTTTTGGATTTCTTAAAGAAAAATGTTAGGATTGCTATTATTGAGATGAATAATAGTATTGATCCACCTAATGTATTTATTACTCTGGATAAAGATGTATCTCCTAGTTCTGCTACTGTTGTGTAAACGTTTGGCCATAAATTTGCTTTTGCTGCTTCTTTGATGAAAATTATACTTATTGGGCCTCGTATAAAACCAATAAAGTTTCTAAATGATGTGAATAATGATACAAATATTAATGAGGAGCCTAAATAAGGGATTAATGTGGCTAGTGCATTCTTGGTTTTTAGTTTTTTGTGGAACTGTTTTTTGTGTTTAAATAGTAGATATATCATGTAAACAATGATTGCTCCTAAAATGAAATCAAAAATATACCACCATCCTGCCCAAGCAAAAGCAAATATTCCTGTGAATAATCCTGCTAAGCTAGCATATATGTGTTTTTTCTTTTTTTCTTTGTATCTTAGTGTAAATGCTTCTAAGAATAGCCAAGCAATAACTAATGGGAAGAATATGTTATAAACATCTGTGTCAGAGAAACCTGCCGGGGTTCTGCCAAGAAATACTGGACTAGTAGCAAGTAAAACCCCTGCTACGAATCCGCCGATATTTCCGGATACCTTTCTTGTTATGAAGAATGCAGGTATTATCGAGAGCATTGCGAAAATTAAAGGAATTGAGAACATAGATTTTAGTAAAGAAGTGTTACCAAAGAAAGAACTTATTTTGTAGAATATTACTGCAATGTAGGGGTGTAGGCTAGGCGAAGTAAATCTTCCGTTTGGTGCAAGCATGTGATTGTCAAAAGGTTTTCCATCCCTTAGCTCATCTCCAACATGGCCATTTTCTAAAATGTTTTGGGCTTGTCTATAATAGTAGTAAGGGTCTATAGCTAGCAAATAAGTTTGTCCAGAATCGTCTTGAAAGTTTGTTTTTATTTGTTCAGATAAAGCATTTATTTGTTGTGAAATTTGGGCAGAGTTTTCTTTTAAATAGAGGTTTGTTTGTTGGGTTATAAGTTTGTTTAGTGAATTTTGATCTAGGTTAGGATATTGTTGTAAAATGTTGTTTGCAATTTGAGACTGTATGTTGTTTACTACTGTTTGTTCAGCCCAATCTTTTGTTATTGGCAGATCATAAGTGTATGCTCTAAAATATCCTGCTAAGAAAATTGGAATTAATAGTAGTAAAATTAGTGTTAAATTGTATTTTTTCCAGAAAACTTTTATTTTTTTAAAATCATATTTTAATTCTAGTTCTTCTGCCATTAATATCATGAATTTGGGTAGATTTATAAATGTTATTATAATTTATATTGGAATATCTGCCGGGGTGGCGGAATTGGTAGACGCGCTGGTCTCGAACAAAACCTTTAGAAAAGCTTTTGATGGTAAAACTATTTCGTGAGAACCAGTGCCTTCGGGCTTGCAGGTTCGAATCCTGTCCCCGGCGCTTATTTTTGAGTACTTAGAAAAGCTTAAATATTGGGATATCTAAAGTATTTATATGGTAAATGGCCCTCTATTAGCTCCAGCTCAAAATGTAAGTGTATTTTTGTTCGCGATTGTTATGATTATATTGATTTATATCTTGTGGAAGTTTTTTAGCAGCAAATAATTATTCTTGAACTAGTGATTCAACCATTGTAGCGAATGCAGGCCTAGTTATGAATACTCCGATTGTTACTCCAACTATTGTTACTATTGCGAATCCTCTTAGTAGTCCTGCTCCTGCCCAGAATAAGGGAAGCATTGCAGCAACTGTAGTTAGGTAAGCTGCCATGATTATGAAGAATGCTCTTTTTAATTTTTCTTTCCACCTATAGGAGAATTCAGTTTCCCTTGATAAAATCTCATCAATAATAACTATTTGATCATCTACTCCTGTACCAACTGCGGCAATTATACCTGCGATTGCTGCTAGGTCTAAGTTGTATTTTGATATTGCTGCAAAACCAAGAATCATTAATATTTCAGAGAGCGAAGTTATGATCATTGGGATTGCGATTTTTGGAGATTTATATCTGGTAAATACTATGAGGGAGACTGCTAGGATTGCTAATAGTCCAATTAGTATTGCATTTTTAATGAATGCTGATCCTAATGCAGGAGAAATTGTATCCATTTTTTCTATTTCGAGTTTAAATGGGAATGAACCAGTTAGTAATATTGTTTGTAGTTTGTTCATTTGGGCAAGAGCATCCTGTAATGCTTCTTGTTGTGTTTCTCCTGTACCTGGTCCTGAGATGACTATGTTTGTTGCTGGTACTCCTCTAAGGTCTGCACCAATATTTAGGCTGTCTACTTGAGTGCCATCTAAATAGAAGTCTAGCTTTTCTGATAGATATTGTTGGCCTGATGGATCCGTTATGATTTCTAAGTCTTTTGTAATGTTAGCTTGTCTATTAGCTGCTGTGTTACTTAATCTTATCTGAAATTCAAACCTACAGTAATATGAACTGTCTGATTGCTGTTGGCAGGATCTTATTCCTGCGCAAGTACCATCATTTCTACAAACATATGTTATATCTTCCTCACCACCTTTAAATACAGTTTGATTAGCAATTTTAGCTTCGAAAACTCCTTGAGATGCTATTAAATCTGCAACCTCTTGTTTTGTTGCTCCAGCTATTTCTACTAGGATATACTTGTTTCCTAATAAATCATCTGATTTTCTTATTTCTATGTCAGAAAGACCGTAAGTGTTTAATCTGTATTCCATTACTTGGATTAGTTCATCTCTTTGATCATCCATTATTTGTTCTGTTGGTTTTAATAAAACTCTTGTTCCTCCTTCTAGTTCTAAACCTTTTCTTATGTTGTTAGAAGGAATATTTTGGACTGTTAATCCTAAGTCATCTGATTGTTTTATTAAAGTGTAAACTTGTTTATCTGTTTCTATTCTTATTGTTTCGTTATAATTAAACTGAGATATTATTGAGGCATAATCTTCTAAATTATTTACTTGTTCTCCATTGATTCTAAGGATTTTTTCGTGGTTGGTTGGAGCTAAATCTGCAGGAGGATTTTGAATTCCTGCTAGATCTGCTTCTGAATTTTTTTCTACTGCTTTTATTATAACACCGTTTGTATTTGTTATTGGATGTATAACAGCTATCGCTACTAAAATGAAAAATATTAATACCATTATCCTTGGTTTTTTAAGCATTTTCATTTTTTTTCATATACCATATTAGTAATCCTGTATTCATTATCCATGTGGAAATTAGATCAATTACCAATGCAATTAAAAGGATTGCGAACATTTGTTTTAAAACAATTGAATTTGTTATTAGGAAAGCAATTAATAAAGCTGCGATAGTTGTTAAGGTCATTGTTACTCCTGTTTTAAAAGCTTTAACTGTTCTTTCCCATAATGTTCCTTGTTTTCTTTTAATTACTTTAGTAGTCAACATGATGTCTGTATCAATTGAATAACCGATTATCATCAAAAAGGCTGCGATTCCTGCAGAGGATAATTTCATTCCTAAAGCACTGATAATAGCTAATGTTGCAAATATGTCAAGAAATGCAGATAAGATAACTGCAATTGAAGGAACTATTTTTTTGAATGTGATAAATACGACTAGTCCCATTAGTAAAAATGCAAATATTATTGCGTTGATCATTTCTTTGAAGAAAGATTGTCCTAGTCCTGTTCCAGTTTCTTGTAAGGATATGTCTGAATTAGGAAAATTTGTATTTATGAATTCTCGTAATTGCTCTGTTGTTATGTCTGAGGTTTCAATAATTAATCCATTGGCTTGTTTTGATCCTATTGTTGAAAGTTTTCTTATCACAAAATCTGCTTCTGGAAAATTATTTTTTAATTCATTACTTAGTTCTTCTATAGTTATTTGTTGGTTTGTATATATTGTGGCAGAAACTCCTCCTTTTAAAGAAACATCTTTGTCTATGATGTATCCATGATTATAATATTGTACTGACAATATTATAGTGCTTAATATAAATAATGCTAATGGAATGAATAATAATTTTTTATAGTTCTTCATATAAAAATTTTCCATAGCAAATTAGATATTATAAAGTATTTAAAAATGTTTGGGAAAGGTAAGTTTTATTAATTCTGTTATTTTTTGGTTTTTCATGATTGAGATTTTAAGGTTAGGGCATAGGATTTTAAGGGATAAACGGATTAGTACTCATGTCGCTTTAGTTGCAAGAGCTTTTGGAGCTTCTAAGATTTACTATACTGGGGATAAAGATAAAAGTTATGAGGAAAGCGTAAGGAAGGTTTGTGAAGAGTTTGGAGGAGATTTTGAAATTGAGCATGTTGTTGGTTTTAAGAAGTTGTTTAAAGGAAAAACTGTTGTTCATTTAACTATGTATGGGGAAGATTTTAGGGAGAAGGTTGATGAGTTAAAAGGAAAAGATTTATTGATTGTTGTTGGTGGTGAGAAAGTTCCTGGAGAGATTTATGAGTTGGCTGATTATAATTTGGGTGTAACTAATCAACCTCATTCTGAAGTTGGGGCGTTAGCTGTTTTTTTGGATCATTTGAGTGATAGCGTATATCCTGGTTTTGAGGATGGTAAAGTTAGAATAAAACCAAGTAAGCGAGGTAAAGAATTTTGGGGTTAAATTTAAATAGTTTTAATTTCTGATTTTTATTATGATGAAAAAAGAGGTGTTTGTTGTTTTATTGGTGTTGTTTAGTATTGGGATTGTTAGTGCGGATTTTTGGCCTAAGAATTATGATGTAGGTAGTCTTTTGGCAGGCAGCCATAATTTAACTATTAATCAAGGTTATTATAATTCTAGTACTTCTGAGTTTGAAGTAGATAATACATATAAAGGACAAAAATATTGTGACGGGGGATGGACTTGGGCTTTTAGTGATTATTTAGATGTTGTTGCTTATTTTAATGTAAGTGATTGGCCTGATGTGATTAATTTTTCTTTTTCTGCTAATTCAAATAATGATTTTAAAGCTATTGATTTTAGTGATTGTTATCAGGGGGGATGTAACTATTGTCCTAGTGAAGCTTATATGAGGGTTTATTTTCTAGATGAAGATGATAATATTGTGAAGTTTCGACTTTATGGTGCAAGTCCCAATCCTGCTCAGGCTTATCAATTGCCTGGTTATTGGTGTGATGTTGGTTTAGATGTTAGTGGTAATGTTGAATATCTTGCATTGGAGCGAGATAATATGGATAATTATGTATGTAAAATTAATATTACCGATTCTAATTTAAGACAAACTATAAAGAAAATAAAAGTTGAGTTAAAACTAATTACAGATGATATCCAAGATAATGGAGTTTATGGGTTTAATCCTGAGTTGGGCGGATTTTTAATTCCTTTAAATGAGGAAAATTGTTCTGATGGGTTGGATAATGATGGAGACACATATGAGGATTGTCGAGATCCTGATTGTAATGGGTATATTTTTCCCTCTCCAGTTGATCCAAGTTTATGCGATCCAGCCTTAAATTATTATGATCCTGGAGAATATTGGAATGGTACTAGTTGGGCAGATCAAATGTTTTACTGTTCCCCTTGGAATGGTCAAGGTTATTGTTGTCCACAAGGTTCTAATTGGAATGGGACTGCTTGTGAAGGTGCTTCTTTGCCAGTTCCTGTTGAAAATTG
>CAZQVG010000028.1:0-4315 GCA_964596705.1 Candidatus Woesearchaeota archaeon
GGATGGTATATAGTAAAAGGGAAAGTTTAAAAATAGGATAAATTTCCAATATTTATGGCAGTTCATGAGCTATATAGGGGGAAATATTATATTGATTTATATAATGATATTTTTGATTTAATCAATGAATCAAACCCCCGTTTGGGTAATCATATGGTTGAATTTGTTTGGCCAAGAGTAGAAGAAAATCGAATAATTCCTGGTTCTTTAACAGACCGTTTCAATTTTAGAGATGATTTGGAATTTATTATTGAGCGTATATTGGGATTTTATAATAAGGATACAACAAGAGATTATAATAAAATAGTTTATGATGGAATTGTTTATGAGGGAACAGGTATGATTGTGCGAGCCCATTATGATAGAAAGTTAGATCTAGATAAGGTTGATATTTTCTTAGCCAGTTATTTTAATAGTTTGTAGAAAAGTTTTTATAAGTTAATATTTGTATAATCCTAAGATGGATAAATTCGAGTTAATAAAAAGGAATACTGAAGAGATTGTAAATGAAAAAGAATTAAAAGAGATTATGCAAAAAAAGGATTATTCTGCTTACATTGGATTTGCACCAACTGGAAAATTACATATTGGTTATTTAATTCCTTTAGTGAAGATAGCTGATTTTATTAATGCAGGATTTAAATTTAAATTTTTAATTGCAGATTTACATGCTTTTTTGGATGATAAGAAAACATCATGGGACAAATTAGACTTGAGAGCTAAGTATTATGAAACTGCTATAAAGGCTATATTTAAATCAATTAACGTTGAGACAAAGAAAATTGAATTTGTAAAAGGAAGTGATTTTCAGCTTGGCAAAGATTATATGTTGGATGTTTTGCATTTAGCAGGTGAATTAACCTTAAATAGATGCAAACGAGCTGCTAGTGAAGTTGTTAGATTTAAAGAAGATCCGAAGTTAGGGGGATTTGTTTATCCGATACTACAACTTTTAGATCCAGTTTACATGGATGTTGATGTTTCTTTTGGTGGAATTGATCAAAGAGGAATATATATGTTAGGAAGAGAAGTTTTGCCTAAATTAAAAGGCAGATCTTTAACTTGTGTGTTTACTCCTTTATTGCCTGGATTAACAGGCAATAAGATGAGTGCATCAGATGCTAATAGCAAAATTGATTTAATGGATTCAGAAGAAGATATAAAAAAGAAGTTAAAGAAAGCATATTGTCCAGAAGGAGAAGTAGAAAATAATGGAGTATTGGCTTTTGTTAAATATGTTATTTTTCCTTTAAAAGAAAGTTTTAAGATATCTAGACCAGAGAAGTTTGGCGGAGATGTAGAATATAACTCTTATGAAGAGTTAGAAAAAGATTATGTTGCAAAGAAGTTACATCCTGTTGATTTGAAGAATCAATTAGCGATAGAACTTAATAATATTTTAGAACCTGTAAGAAAAGAACTTGAAAAACATAAAAAATTAA
The DNA here is from genome assembly GCA_964596705.1 of Candidatus Woesearchaeota archaeon. GTDB lineage: Archaea > Nanobdellota > Nanobdellia > SCGC-AAA011-G17 > PNOQ01 > JABJPM01. Next base: position 1,443 of record CAZQVG010000028.1, read on the forward strand.
TTGAAGAAGCTTACAAATGAAATCGTATACTGAATATTTACATATGCATACTGAGAAAAGACAAGAATTTGTTAGAATTACAGATAAAGTAGAGAGGGCAGTAGAGAAATCTGGAATAAAGGAAGGGTTATGTTTAATTAATCCAATGCATATTACTGCTGCAGTTTATGTTAATGATGCTGAGTCTGGTTTAATTGAAGATTTTCAAGAATGGTTAGAGAAATTAGCTCCATATGGTTTGGATTATAAACATCATCAGACTGGAGAGGATAATGCTGATGCCCATTTAAAGAGAACCTTAATGGGCCATCAAGTTGTTTTGCCCATTACAAATGGAAGATTAGATTTTGGAACTTGGGAACAAATTTATTATGCAGAGTTTGATGGACAAAGGGATAAAAGGATAATTATTAAGATTATTGGGGAATAATTTTATATATAAGTAAAGAAAATTTTTAGTATGGCTTCTCGTGATAAAGACTATAAGGTTAATTTTTGGGAGAATATGAGGTATTATTTTAGTTTGTTAAGTAATTATAAATTACTAGCTTTCTTTGGTTTAGTTGTAATTAGTATAATTCAGGTTGCTAATATTGGTGAGAAGTTCTTATTTAAAGCAGTAATAGATAATGCTGAAAAATTATCAAATGGAATAATGGATAGTTCTCAATTTGTTAATTCATTATTGTTTTTAGGAATCTTATTTGCAGTTATTTTTATTGTAAGAGTTATTGGGGCATGGTTTAGGATTTATGTTGTCAATAGATTGGATGCAAATTTAATGAGGGATTTAAAGCAAAGATTTTTTAGTCATATCTTATATTTATCTTATAAATTTCATTCTGAGAAGAAAACAGGATCTTTAATCTCAAGATTGTTAAGAGCATCTGGAGCAATAGAAAGGATTACAGATGTAATAATCTTTTCTGTGTTGCCATTGGTGTTAAGGTTTAGTATGGTTGCTGCAGCATTTATTTATTTTGATCTAAAAACAGGGATCTCTTTGTTTTTAACCAGTGGTTTATTTATTTGGTATAGTGTATGGGTGCAATTAAAGCAAGAAAAATACCATGTTTTGGCAAATAAAGCAGAAGATAAGGAGAAAGCTACAATTGGGGATATTTTTACTAATATTGAAACTGTAAAATATTTTGGCAAAGAAAGAAGAATAATTGCTAAATATAATAAATTAAGTGATAATAGTTTTAAGGCCTTGATTAAATTCTGGGATTATTATTCATGGTTAGATGCAGGACAAAATTTAATATTGGGGATAGGAACATTTTTTGTGTTTTTCTTTCCACTGAAAAGTTTATTGGCAGGAAATATGAGTCTTGGTACTTTAGCATTTATCTATACAACTTATACTACTTTTGTAGGTTTATTGTTCCAGTTTGTGCATGGAATAAGAGGATTTAGAAGGGGAATTATTGATTTTAATGACCTTTATCAGTATTCTAAGATTGAGAATGAGATAAAGGATGTTCCAGGAGCAAAACCAATTAAGATAACTAAAGGAAAGATTGTATTTAGGAATGTTGATTTTTCATATAATAATAAGAAGTTAATTAAGGATTTGAATTTAGTTATTCCAGAGAATAGCAAGGTAGCAATAGTTGGTCCTTCTGGAGCAGGAAAATCTACGTTGATTAAGTTGCTATTTAGGTTGTATGATATTGATGGTGGAGAAATATTAATAGATGGACAAGATATTAGGAAGGTAAAACAAGAATCCTTGCGTTCAGAGATGAGTATTGTGCCGCAGGATGCTATACTGTTTGATGATACAATTTACAATAACATTAAATTTTCTAATCCTAAAGCTGGTAGAAGAGATGTCATGAGGGCAATAAAATTTGCTCAATTAGATAAGTTAATTGCTAGATTACCTCAAAAAGAGAATACTATTGTTGGAGAGAGGGGGGTTAAGTTAAGTGGCGGAGAAAGACAGAGAGTTTCAATTGCAAGGGCTATGTTAGCTAATAAGAAAATTTTAGTTCTAGATGAAGCAACCTCTGCTTTAGATTCCCAGTTAGAGGCAGAAATACAGAAAGATTTAGAGAAACTAATGAAGAATAGAACTTCAATTGTAATTGCTCACAGATTGTCTACAATTATGGATGCAGATATTATCATTGTAGTAGATAAAGGGAAAATTATAGAGGCAGGAACTCATGGTGAATTATTGAATAGAAGAAATGGGTTGTATAGTAAGTTATGGAACTTGCAAGCAGGAAGTTTTTATGAAGGTTAATCTTCGCCTTTCTCAGCAAAGAATTCTAACCAAACATTATTTGCTTCTGAAGAAACAATCTTGAATCCTGCATTTCTTATTAATTCTTCCATTTCATCTTTTTCGAAGAAATAGTATATCCTGGGTTCTCCCTGCAGAATGTCTTTTTTAATCTCTCTTGAACCTTTTCCTCGTTTAACTGAAATGTAGATTATTCCATATGGCTTTAGAATTCTGTAAAATTCTTTTAATGCTTTTTTTATCTCGGTTTTTGGTAGATGAACTAACCCTGCCATTGACCAAATTCCGTCAAAAGTATTGTCTTTGAATGTTGTTTTCCTAAAGTCCATCTTTTTGAAATTGCCCTTTGGAAATTTTTTCTTAGCCACTTTTAGAAGTCCTTCTGAGATATCTATTCCTATCACATCAAAACCATCTTCTGAGAAATATTCTACGTCACGACCTGCACCACAACCTGCATCAAGAATCTTTTTTCCAGGCAACATAGATTCAAATCTAGCTAATTGGAATTGAATTAACTTCTCTTCTGTATACTTGGCATAGATCTCTGCTATTTTATTGTATGTTCTTATTGCTTGTTTTAGTTTTTCTTCTGTTGTAGGCATAATTATAACTATAC
>CAZQVG010000028.1:4415-7293 GCA_964596705.1 Candidatus Woesearchaeota archaeon
AACTTGTGAGGGTATTAGAGAAAAGAGTTAGGTTAGCTAGGAAGATTATTGAGTATAAGAAACAAAATAATTGGGATTTAACTGATTTAGACAGGGAAAAAAGAATTATAGAAAACTTGGCTTCTAAAAGTGGATTGGAAAGGAGATTTATAGAGAAAATTTATAGGGAGATTTTTAGTTTTGTGAAAAATAGTTAATTTTAAAAGACGAATTTATTTGCCTTTTTTTATGGAAGAGACTCATAAAGAACCATTAAGAATGTTGATAAGATTAATAAACCCAATAGGGGATGACATAATTGAAACCATATTAAAGTCGGATAAAGAGTTTAATTTTGTATCTGATGTGAAGGAATCTACGGTATTTTTGTTGGCAGCCATATATCGATTTGATTTAGCTTATCCTAGATTAAAACAACTTGGAGTAATTAATACCAATTTAAGAGAATTGGGTGGAATAATGGCTGGTGATCTAGAGTTATATAGAGAAGCTGTAAAGTATTTTTCAAATATTGTTGCTAGAACTGAAGAAGGTATGTTGATGCATTCTTATGCTGCTTATCAGGTTGGGATTGAGGATTTTGATAAACATCATTTAGTTTTAGATCCTATCGTAGATTTTAATGGGGTGGCTAATGATTATTTAGGCATTATAAAATTGAATAAAGGGGAAGATCCAAGAGACTATTTTAGAAAAGCTTTAAGAATAAATGAGGTAGATGAAGTTGCGAATTTTGGTTTATTAAAATATGATTATTTAAATGGCAGATTAACAAATGGCCGCATTTCCCAGTTTTATTATGAAAGCGGAACAAATTTAGAACCAAAAGTATTACAGAAATTGTTGAAGGATGAAAGAATGGAAATGCCTAAACCGAATATTAGGGAGAATTTGGTTAATTTGTTGTGCGAGTTGGTTTAATTAAGGAGAGGGCATTAATTTTCTCTAGATCTCTTATCAATCTTTTATTTTTTATCTCTTTCTTATAACAGCCATTTTGTAATTTAAATAAGTCTTCTTTATAGGTTAGTGGAATATGATAATCTTTAAACCTTAACCCATGAAATAATAATATATAACCCTTCTCTATCCTAAATCTAATTATTTTTTTGAGTTTTATTTTCCTTTCCATTGTTTATACCCTTCTAACTTTCTTAAATATTTGAGATCACCTAAATTGAGTTGATTTCCAATGGAAATGCAAAATGGTGGAGGCATAGAATAATTATTAAAATATAAAAAACTTTGAGGTATACATCGATTACATTTATTGTGATTTTTACATCATTTACAACCTAAGGTTTGTAACTTTCTGAAAATACTAAATGCATTTCCATTCCAAATATTATAAATTGACTGATCTAGAATATTTTCAAATGGAAAAATCCTTTTATGGAGAACAATCCTACTCAGTGCACATGGAGAAACTAACCCGTCTGAATCAATTTCACAAAAAGTTGTTGTTGCACCACATATAAAATGAAAATTGCTATATTCCTTTGTAATCGGAAAATCCACTAATTCTAAATCAATATTGTGCTTTTTCATTTTTTCTTCTAAGGATACAATTTTGTTATTAAGAACGTATAACAATCCTTTGTAATCTAAAATTTCTTCATTTATTTTTGCTCGCCCAATATAAGTTATCGGAGACAATAACCACTTATTAATATTTAGTTTTATTAATAGATCTGCTAATTTCTCTAGGCACATCAAATTTTTCTTATGTAACACAGTAGATATTGATACCTGAATTCCTTCTTTTTTTAATTCTTCTATCGTATTTATAATCTTGTTGAATAGTTCTTCTTTAGACAAATTTGGACTTCGTCTTATGAACCAATTACTCTCAGGATCATAACCATCTAAACTTATTTTTACGTTAAGTATTATTTCCTTATTAGATATTATCTCATTTAATGTTTCTTCTGGGAATATGCCGTTAGTAGTAAGAGTTATCAATAACCCTTTTTTATTAATATACTCCAATAATTTTCTAAAATCGGGATATTGTGTTGGTTCCCCGCCTGTTAAGTTTATGTAGAAAATATTATTTTTTGCCAAATCATCAATTACTCTTTTCCATTCATTTAATGATAGTTCTCTTCCTTTAGATAAACCATAATCTCCAAAACAATGTCTGCATCTGAGATTACATTTTGATGTTAGATTTATTATGACGTGGTGGGGAACAATTAATGTGTTTTGTTTCATTTTTTGCTTAAGAGTAATGTTAATTCCTGTCTGTTTTGAGTGAGATGTTTAATTGATATAATATTATACCTCTTTTTTAATAAATTGTTTGCTTGTCTTATATGTTTAATTGGATGATTGTTGGTTATTTTAAGAGTCATAATGGCTATTCCGTCATTATCCAATAAATCTGCAAAATGGTTCATTATCTCCCCAGATTCATTAATATTAAGATTCATGTCGTTTGTTAAAATTTTGATTTTTTTATTATTCAAAAATTTTAATATTTGGTCTTTAAGTTCATCAATATTCTCAAGATTGATGCTTTCCTTTATGTGTTTTATATTAGGATTACTTTCCAAGGAATTATCTAATTCTCCTTTATCTATAGATATTACATTAAATCCTTTCTCCAACAATACTTTTGTCCATCCGCCGGGGGAAGCACCAAGATCTAATGCATATTGTCCTTTATTAAATGTTAAATTGAATCTATCTAATGCTTCTCTTAGTTTAAATTCTGCCCGGTTTAGTCGATTTGAAAATCTGGAATAAATCTTAGATAAATTAAAAAAATGATAAAGAGTATCATCAGTTTTTATTATTCCGATATAATATTTATTATCATTAATTAGAATAATTATTGATTGTTGGAAATTTTTTAGGTCTACTTCATACCCATATT
>CAZQVG010000029.1:0-7145 GCA_964596705.1 Candidatus Woesearchaeota archaeon
TTTAAGTTCTTTTAATAATTCTAATTTATATGGTTGATCTTTTAGTATTTTTTTAGCTTCTGCTTTTGATTTTTCTAATCTTTCTATTTTTAAGTCTCTTTTAACTATATCTTTCATACGTTTTTCTATTTTTTCTAAGTCTTCTGGAGAAAATCCTCCCTTTTTATCGAAATCGTAATAAAATCCATTTTCTATTGCAGGGCCTATTCCAAGTTTTACATCTGGGAATAATTCTAGAACTGCTTGTGCTAAAATATGTGATGCTGAATGTCTTAGTTTTTCCAAATCTTTTTCCATGATATTTTGTTTTTTAAATGAATATTTAAATTTATCTAATATTGATTAGGAAAACATTTATATATTAGGATTTAGTTTAAAACAAATATGAGAAAAAGTTTATTATTTATTGCAATAATAGCTATGATCTTGCCTTTGGTTAGTTCTGCAGATAATGAGGTTTCTTTAACTAAGTATCATGTTCAATTAGGAGATAGTTTAGTTGTTGATGCGGATAATTTGAAAGTAGATGGCCAGATTTTTAATGGAAATGCTATGATTGTATTTAATAATGGGGATGATGAATATACTTTACTGACTCAGGTTGTGGATGGAGAATTTTCTCATAAAATTGAGTTTTGCAAATCTGGGTGTTTTTTACCTGGAATTCCTGGAAATTATAGTGTGAGTGTAAAATTATTAGACTCGAGATTGGCTGAGCTAAGTGAATTGGTTTTAGATAATAAGTTGGTTGTTGATAGTAGATTAAATGTTTTAGCAGATTTGAAAGAAGCTCAAATTATGCCAGGGGATAAAATTAAGATTGAAGGTAGTGTTCAAAGAAACTCAGATGGTGGCTTATTGAATTATGGGGATATAAAAATTATTTTTGATGGCAGTGAGTATAACACTGCAATAAGTAATGAGAAATTTGAATATGAGATTGAAACCGGCTCTGATATTAGTTCTAATTATCATGAAATACAAATTATCGCTTCTGATGATCAAGGAAATTATGGCGAGAAAACTTTACAGTTTTTTGTTATTCCAATTCCTCAAAGTTTGAGCATTAGTACGGACAAAGAAGAGTATTTGCCTGGGGAAAATGTTCAAATAAAAGTTAGTTTGTTGGATCAGGCAGGGGATGATATTAGTGACGATGTTGAGTTAAAAATTTATAATGCTAAAAATAAGAGGTTAGTTAAGGATTATATTTTAGTTAATGAAGGATATGAATTAGATTTGCCTGAATATGCTGTACCTGGTGAATGGAAGATAATCGCTAGGTCTAATGATCTAAAAGCAGATGAACTTTTTAGTGTGGCAGAAGTTAAAAAATTAGATGTTGTGTTGTTAGGCCAGTATTTATTTGTAAAAAATGTAGGTAATGTTTATTATTCAGATCCATTGATTATGTATGTTGATGGAGAAGATAAAATTGAGAAAAGAACCAACCTTAACCCTGGAGAAAACATGAGTATTATTTTGTATAAAGATGTGAAAGAAGGGAAACATAATGTTTCAATAGATAATATGAATGAGAGTTTTGAGGTTGATGTTATTGATAATCGTAATTTTGGTCAGAAGTTGGAGGACTTCTTTTCTTCAGTTACTGGACAAGCAGTAAGAAGTTCTGGTTCTGGTACTTCTGATTTGCCATTTTTAATTTTGGTTGGTTTTATTATTGGAGGTTTAATTTTCACTAGTGTTAAATTTAGGAAGAAAGGAGGAAAGATCAATCTTAAATTTAAGAAACCTAGTTTTAGCAAGATGAAAAGTACAGCGATTGAGGATATAGATGAGATACGTAAGAGGATTTTGAAAGATATTGAGTCTTCTGGTATAGGTAATAAGGATAGTAAAAGTTTTTCAGTAGATCCTGTTGTTGAATCTGGTGAAAAACCAAAGGAAGTAAAAAAGGTTGAATTTGATGAACCTTTAAGAAAAGAAGACAATAGTTTTAAGAGAAGTCAGAATAATGATTCAAACTTATTCAAGCTCTTTGATTAATATTAAATCTTTTTCTTCATCTATTTCTCTAAATCCTTTTAAATAAGATTTTATTTCTTCAAATTTCTTTGATTTTTTTAAGATTGTGATTATTATTTTTTTCCTAGCAACTCTTTCCATTTCCTGAACTGCTTTTTTATAATCTTTAAAATTGTGAATTGCAGAAATTGACATTACTATATCAAAACTTTTATCTTCAAAAGGCAAATCTTCTGCTTTTCCAAAAATAACATTTGCATTTGCTTCAGCCAACATACCTTTACTATTGTCTATTCCTGTATAATTTCTAAATAAATAGGCATACATTGCTGTTCCACAACCCACATCTAAGACAGTTTCATTTGAGATATAGGTATTTTTAAGGATGGTTTTTATTTTGTTTAATTGTTCTTGTTTGTGAAGTTCATTATATCCCGGAGCGATGGTATCATAATAAGTCATATTTATATAATGGTGGAAAAAATTTAAAAAGGTTGGGATATTCTAAATTTGATTGAGCGGATGTAGTTTAGTGGTTAGAATACAACGTTGCCAACGTTGTGACCCGGGTTCAAGTCCCGGCATCCGCATAGAAATTTATATAAATGGTTGTTCTTAATTTTATAATATGAAAAAGGGAATTTCACCATTAATTGCTACTGCATTGCTTGTTTTAATTGTTGGGGCTATTGGTGCATTTATTTTTGCTTTCTATGAGGATTTTATTGGAAGAAAAAGTGATGAAACTGGTGAAATGAACTCTTTGAACAATTATTGTTTGTATGGGGTTAAACTAAATATTGAGAAAATTTGTGATGATGCAGGAAATCTAACATTGTTTATATCTAATGAAGGCATTGGTAATGTGTCTAAGTTTAAGTTTATAGTTTATAATGAGGATGGGACTGATCATAAAATGTTTAGTTTGAGTTCTTCGTTAGATGGACTATCTTCTAGGTATTATAAAATCAATAGCCCTTATCATTCTTGGGATATTAGCAAAATAATTGTTGTTCCTTTTGTTGTGGTAAGTGAGGGAGTTTCTGGGGAATGTAATGGAAAAGAGATTGAGATTGAGGATATTCCTGATTGTTAAGATAGTTTTTTAAAGGCAATTAATTTTTTAGTTTTATGGAAAAGTTTCCAGAATTTAAGGAAAAATTTGTTGAAAGATATAAAGAATTGACTGATTTTGATAGTTTTAAAAAGGCTTCTTTGGGTGAAAGAAGAAAATCGATTAGAGTTAATACGCTTAAGATTTCTGTAGATGAGTTGAAGGATAGATTAAGTGAGTTTGAGTTAGAACAAATTAGCTGGTGCAAGGAAGGGTTTTTTGTTAAAGGAGAGAGAACTGATTTGGGAAATTTGCCAGAGCATGGGTTAGGTTATTTTTATGTGCAAGAGGCTTCTTCTATGGTTCCAGTTGAAGTTCTAAATCCGAAACCAGGGGATTTTGTTTTGGATATGGCTGCTGCTCCAGGTTCTAAGACAACTCAGATTGCTGCAAAAATGAAAAATAAAGGATTTTTGATTGCTAATGATAATAATTATTCTAGAATGAAAGCTTTAATAATGAATATACAAAGATCTGGGATTATTAATATTGCGACTAGCTTAAAGGAAGGAAGGTTCTTTAAGGGTTTTGAGTTTGATAAGATATTGTTGGATGCTCCGTGTTCTGGAACTGGAACAATAAATAAATCTCCAAGGACAATTTTAGAATGGAATCCTTATGGGGTAAAAAGATTGGCAGGAATACAGAAACAATTAATTCGGACTGCTTTTGAGAATTTGAAAGTTGGTGGGGAGATGGTTTATTCTACTTGTACTTTGGAACCGGAGGAAGATGAAGGGGTTGTTAGCTATTTGTTAGAGAATTATGAAAATGCTAAATTAGAAAAGATAAAGTTAGATATTAAATCTAGTGAACCTATTTTAGAATTTGATGGAAAAAAATTTAATAGTGAAATAAAAAAATGTTTGAGGATTTGGCCACAAGATAATAATACTGATGGATTTTTTGTTGCTAGGATTAAGAAAGTTTAGAAAGAATCTTTTGCATTTTTATTGCATCATGAAATGGATCAGGAGCTTCACATATTAGTGTACAGTTAATGTTTTGTTTTTTTAATTCTTTAAGAAGTTCTTTTGTTTCTGTTGGGTTGATGGGGATGTGATTTTTTTCTCCCTTTTCTGTGTAATTAATTCCAGAGAAATGGCAATGAACGTGTTTGTAAGGTTTTAATCTTTTTATTGTTTCTTTTAGATCTAATTTTCCTAAATTTCTTGCTTTTAAATGGGCAAAATCAATTGTGAATGCTGTTTTAGTTTCTTTTGCTAATTTTAATGTTTGGTCTAAATCTCCAAAAACATTTATTTTTCCTGTTGTTTCCGGAGCTAATTTTGGTTTCCAGTCGTTTTTGTGGATTATATCTTGCATGTCTAGTATTTCTTCTTTTATTTTTTCGTATGTTTCTTCTGGAGTAAATTTTCCGTAGAATCCTGGATGAAATACTATGTATTTTGCACCTAGATAATCTCCAATTTCTACACAGGAGAGTATTCTTTTTTTGCTTTGGTCTACTTTATATTTCTCTTTTGAGTTTAAGTTTATATAGTATGGTGCGTGAATTGAAAGGTCAATTTTTAGTTGTCTTGCAGCTTCACCGATTTTTTCTGTATCTTTTTGTTTTAAGTAAATGCCGTAGGTAAATGCTATCTCTGCAGCTTTTAGATTATGTTGATGAAATAATTCTAAATTTTTTATTGCTTCATTTGTTCCGCCAATTCCTGCAGGGCCTATTTTTATCATGCTTTTTTATTTTATTTAGGAATATTTAAATACTATTATTATGTATTTGATTTTTATGAAAAAAGAGGTATTGATTTTTACGCTTGTAGTGTTTATTGTTATAAATACGGTTTTTGCTATGAGTGAAAAAGAACAATTGATTAGAGCAAATGCGGGTGCAACTATCTCTCCTGCAGGTTCTAGAACATGTGCAGATATAAATCATCCTAATTGTGTTGAGATAAGCTCTTGTGGATTTTATTCTTATGAAGATGCTTATTTGTTGTTGACACAGAATATTTCTAGTGAAATGTCTTGTTTGTTTTTGAAAGGGAATCTTATTCTTGATTTAAATGGTTATACTATAAAGTTCGCAGATGCCCCTTATTCAGTTCTAACAAATAATGATTTCGAACAATGGACAATTATTGATGGAAAGGAAGTTCCTTTGGGGTGGGATGTCTCTTTGGCACCAAGTGTCGAAAAAAGGAATAAAGATCAAATGCCTTTAATTAATGATTATTCAGCTTTTATTGCAAATAGTGGTGAGACAATTGTTTCTGATTGGATCTATTTGCCTGTTGCAAATCGACATTATCGAGGGGCTGTAATTTTTCAAGCTGAAAGTAGTGGGAGTGGTCCAACTGTCGCAATTGAAAGGTATGATGGTACGATAGTATGTTCAAAAACTGCAACTGATGATTTTGATGGTGGGGGAGAGGTGGCTTTTTGTGATTTTGACGGTCAACCCTCTGGAAATTATAGGTTAAGAATTAGCACGAATACAGGTAATACTTATTTAGATTTTGCAGGAATCTTTCCTGCTCATGATATTGGGATTGGATCTATTAGGTATTATATTGATAGTGGTTGTAATGTAGGTTCTGGAACTTCAAGTTGTATTGCCCCAGACTATCTTGGACAGACAGGGGTTACTAGTCCAAACATATTGATAAAGGATGGATTCATAAAATCAGAAAATTTAATTTATAGGGGTTATGGATTAAGGTTTGGAGATCTTTTGGGAGGGAGTGTTAATGTCTATAATTTGAGTGTTAATGTTTCTGGGTTTGATGCAAAGGCAGTTCATGTTTCTGAAGCAGGAGAGGTTGCTTATTCGGATGTCTATTGTGATCAGCCCTGGGTAACTACTAGACATGATCTAAGTTTATCTCCTGTTTCTATCGGATCAAATTCATTTCATCATAATTTTGTGGTTGGAGGGCAAGGTGTAATCACTATTGGTGGTGAGGGAAAGGTATATAATAATGTTCTAAGGAATAATCAAAAAGTTACAAATCATTATGCAATTATGATGGGGGGAGATGGAGCGGAAATTTATAATAATGTTTTTGATCCAATAAGTGGAAGTGGAATTTTATTGTACAAAACTTATAATGATTATGTGCATGATAATATATTCTACGTTGAAGCCCAACCATGTGATCCAGAATATATAAGTGGGGCAGACACTACTTTTTCTACAAATGCAATAAGAATAAATGATTATGGATCTTGTGAATCTTATAATATAAGTGTTTTAAATAATGAGATTTATGTGCGAGGAGAGTATTACACGAATGCTGAACATCCGGATTGTATACCGATCGCTACAGGTATTTTTTATAGTGCATGTGGTCCAAATAATAAGGTCTGGAACAATAGGTTTTATTCAGAAAAAATGAATGATAATCCTAATCTCCAATTATATGCTTTATACATTGGGGATTCTCATATAACAAGAAATGTTCCTGTTGATAATAAGCTATTCTATAACAATTATTTTGAATCTAATGATAAAGCGGTTTGGATAACCTCTTTTTATGGAGATTCTGCAGATATGTGGTTGGAAAATAATACCTTCTTTCAAATACCTAACACATATTATGTTCCTTCAGATCCTGATGCGGCAATACAAATTGGTTACGGCAATTTTGATGCTTCAAATATAAGGTTGATTAATAATAAATTTTTAAACGGGTTTGATGCAGATAGTTATAAGTATACTGGATTTAGTGATGGAATTTATAATCTAACTAAAAAACATTATTTGCATGTGAAGGTTATTGATGAGAATGGGAATCCTGTTTCTGGGGCTGAAGTGAGAGCTATTGCGGTGAATAATGGGGGGGCAGATATAATTGAGTATACAAATAGCAATGGCGAGGCTCTACTTTATTTAACTGAATATTATGAGAGTGGAACGTTAAATGTTGGAGGAACCCATGATAGAATTTACTATAATCCTTATGATATTTATGTTAACTCAAATTATTACACACAAGTAAGTGGAAATATGGAAGAAAGTATTCAAATCTCTATTGGGGGGGAGGTTATTAGTAATTGTCAACTAACTTCTGCTTATTGG
>CAZQVG010000030.1:0-6508 GCA_964596705.1 Candidatus Woesearchaeota archaeon
ATATTCACAAGCACAACAATCCACAATATATCAAACAATAGATAGAATTCTCGCTACAACTTCAAAAACTCAAATAAAAAGAGAAGTAAAAAACCTAGCAGACAAATTAGGCAATCAAAATAATTATGCAGAACCCCAAGAAATAAAATACGCTTTAGATTTATTGGTTTCAGAAGATTCACAAAGATACATAACCTCAAAAGTTTATAGAACTCCAAAAACTCTAAACGATTTATCATTGCAACAAAAAATAGGACTTCAAACAAGATATCCTCAAATAAGATTCATATTAAATTTAAGAAAAAAATATAAAGGGGTAAACTAAAAACAGAAATATGAAACACAAACTTAGTATTACAATAATGCTCACTGTTTTATTTCTAGCAGCCCAACTTATTGGATTGGTAGTTATAAACAAATATTCAGAAAAACAACTCCCTTTTGGAATTGAACGTCCAGAAGTCCAGGAAGATGTTAGTTATTTGCCTCTACTATTTGCAATCATAATAGCAACACTTATAGCATTATTAATAATAAATTTAGGTGCACAAAAATTATGGAAACTCTGGTTCTTTATAGCTACACTATACTTATTAACAATTGCCATGGCAGCTTTTTTTAATCAAACTACTGCTTTCATAATAGCCTCATTATTGGTTTTATACAGAACATTCAGATTAAGTATTGTCTCTCATAACCTAGTAGAACTATTTGTTTATTCTGGTATACCCGCAGTATTCGCACCAATCCTAAATATAACTTCTATGGTAATAATAATCCTAGTAATTGCAGCCTATGATATGATTGCTGTTTGGAAAACAAAACACATGGTAAAACTAGCTAAATTCCAGACTCAAACCAAAGTATTCGCTGGTCTATTGATACCTTATGATAAAGGCAAAAAAGCAGCAATATTAGGCGGAGGAGACATAGGATTCCCAATGTTGTTTTCCAGTGTGGTTTTCCTAACTTATGGTTTAATCCCTGCTTTAATAACAACACTAACAGCAACAATAGCTTTATTTATACTTCTAATAATAAGTAAAAAAAATAAGTTTTATCCTGCAATGCCCTTTATCGGTGCAGGTAGTCTTGCAGGACTATTATTAACTCTTATTCTTTTTTAAATTTCTTTGAGCCACACACACAGACCAATCTGCCAGGTATAGCTCCATTAATAACATATATTGCACCACATTTTTCACACCTAACTTCCATTTTTTTGCTCCTCTTTAAACATTCTTTCTTGATTTTCAAGAATAGTATCTAAAGTTCCCATATCAACTGGCAATACAACTGAACCAATTTTCGGAAATAAAGCTGGCCTATTCATCATTTTATATACTTGTGTTTCTCTTCCCCTATCAGGTTGACCAACAACACAAGGATTTAACACTAAATAACCATCAAAAACCCTTTCTAAAATACCATAAGCACTAACTCCATTATAATAAATCACAATTTCTTGTCCCAAATTTTGATCTATTGGAGACTCATTTTGATAAGGTTCTGGTCCAAACATTTTAATACAAAACCCCCACCAAAACAAATTCTATCTGATCAAACCTTACTTTTCCAGGATCTGCATATGCAACATTGTCTCCTTTTGTGATTGCATACCATCCATCTTCATCCATCCCGATATCTACAACCCTATGAGCAACCAAACCATCTGTCCAAGTTGCCCTATAAGAGACAACATCACCAACCTGAATATCATACTCATCCTCAGGCTTAATCTCTAAACCTATTGCATCCTCATCTAAAACAGGATCCATTGAATTAGTATCAGTATACTTAGCAAAATAAACATCATCCATCTTAATTACAACCCTATCATTATAAATCAAAATCTGACTATCTTTAATTCTATCTGCAGGCGAGATCAACTCTCTGGATACAAATGAAATGGGTTTTTCATAACTAGAACTATAAACATCATTAGCTAACCATCCCAAAATAAGTAACAACCCCCACAAAATAATTGTTGATTTCATATAATTTTCTTAGAATTACTCATTTATAAATCTTTCTATTTGTTATACTTTACTAGTAGTAACATACCACCTATATAACTCATCCCATTGAGCAAAACAATTCGCATTCCTAAATATTTCTGGCAATCTATCCTCACTACGTTCATACCATTCTTTTAATCTTTCCAATCCTTTTTTTGTGCCAATATTAAAAAACCTAACCTTATCAATTAAAGCATAACCCCTATCAACATCTTTATCATCTAACAAAACAGCAACCAAAGGAGAACTACCTGACTCTCTAGCCTTTGCATATGCCCAACTTATGGGTGCAAAAGCATTATTATCAAAATCCCCCATCGGCACATAAACAAATCCGTCTCTAGATTTAATTATTTCATCTTTAATATATTTTCCACATGTCCCTCGAAAAATACCTTTTGACATAAAAAATACCATAAAAACATTCTTTTTAAATCTTTCTATTTGTTACTACTGTTCAATAAATTATCTCAAAACCATATCTTCTAAATTATTTGGCAAATGAAAAACAAAAATCCCATCTTTCATTTTTCCTTCTAACTCAATACCTTTAACACTAGAATCTCTTACACAATAATCAATTAAGGCTTTAGCTTCTAAATATTTATTTCTTCCAAATATTTTTCCTTCACTATAACATAAAACATGATTTCCATCATCCCTTAAAACAAAAGAAATAGCTGCCCTATCTCTAGACACTCTTTCATAACTAACTGGATAAGGCATCCCCCTTAACCTAACATACCCCTCATCTAAACTTTTTACTTTTGAAATTTCAATATCCCGATAAACAACAGGCTCTTTAGCAAACTCTCTATATCCATACCCAACCAAACCCAAAAACAATCCAATCCTAACCCAAGGCAGCTTACCAAAATTCATAAAAAAAGGAATAATAAACTACTTATAAATTTAATTAAACCAACCTAATAGTTTCTAAATTCTTCGGAGCTACAGTTTCTAATCTGTAAGCTTTATGCAAAGAACTAGCCAAATCTAACAATTTACTTTGCTCTCCATGAACAACAATAACTTTTCTTGGTCTTGGATTTAATCTTCCAACAAAGTTCATCAACTGATTCCTATCACTGTGCCCTGTAAATCCATGTATAGAATAAACATCCAACTTAACTTTCAACATAACTTGTTTATTTCCTTCATTAAACATTATTTCTTTTTCGCCATTCTGCAATCTTCTACCTAAAGAACCTTCACCTTGATAAGAAGTTAATATAACACTATTCCTTGCATCCTCAGCCAAATTCTTAAAGTACTCTACAGAAGCCCCTCCTGTCAACATACCAGAAGTAGCCATAATTAAACACGGTCCAGTTTCTTCTAAAACTTGTTTCATCTCTTTCTGTGAACCAACATTCTTGAAAATATCAGACAAAAACGGATTCTCTCCTTTATGGAATATAGCACGTTTTACTCTATTATTGAAAAAATCAGGATATGCAGTATGAATTGCAGTAACATCCCATACCATTCCCTGAACAAAAACAGGTATTTTAGGCAATTTACCTTCTCTTATAGCCCTCTCAACAATAACCATAACTTCCTGTGATCTTCCAACTCCCAACACAGGCATTAAGACTTTTCCACCCCGCCCAATTGTACTTTTAATAATAGACAATAAATATTCTTCAGACTCTTGCCTTGTCGCTAAAACATCTTCTTTGCTTCCATACGTACCTTCAATCATCAAAGTCTCCAACCTAGGAAATTTAGTTTGTGCTGGTGCCAATAAATTAGACATCTCGTAATTCATATCTCCAGTATACAAGAAATTATGTAATCCTTCTCCAATATGGAAATGACACAACGCACTGCCCAAAGTATGCCCTGCATTATAAAAAGTCAATCTTATGTCAGGAGTTATATCTGTAACTTCTTCATAATCTAAAATTATAGTATGTTTAACCATCTCTTTAATATCACTTGAACTATACAAAGCATTTTTTGCTTCTTTTTGACTAATTGAAATCAAATCTAAACATAACAAAGCAGCAATATCTCTTGTTGGTGCAGTACAATAAACAGGGCCTCTATACCCATACTTAAACAATAATGGAATCAAACCACAATGATCTAAATGTGCATGACTCAATACAACTGCATCTAATTCCTCAACATTTAAATCAGACAAATAAGGATATTGATCTTCATCTTTTGCAGCAACATTGATACCACAATCTAACAAAACCTTAGACTCATCAGTTTCCAAAATAAAACTAGACCTTCCAACTTGCCTAGAAGCCCCTAAAAATGAAATTCTAGCCCAACTAGTTCTTTTATTCCTTCTCCTTGGACCATAAATTCTTTCACCAACTTTATTCAGAAATTTCTTCCTATAATCATCATTCTCATACAATACTTGCCTTATATTCTCAATTAATCTAGATCTTATTGATGGTATTCTTTTAACTAGTGGAGCCCACAAAGTTTTTTGTTTTATCTCCTTTAAAGTTTCACCAGATTTACCAATTGCAACCCCCGGTTTTTCTGCTTCAATAATAACTTGAGACCTTTGAGGATCAAATATTACATTTAATTTTCCAGCTTCTTCGGAAATAATTTTTCTAATCTCATCTTCTGCCTTTTCCATTGTTAAAGGCAAAGAAGGATCAGCTCTCAACTCAACTCTTTTCTTGATCTTATTTACAATTTCCTTAATTATCCCATTATTATCTAAGAAAAACTCTTTATTCTTAGTATACAATACAATATTTGCGCCTTCAAAAGATATGTCACTTATCTTAGAATCTTTAGGTAACATATCTTTTATTTCTTCTATTATTTTTACAGCCATTTAAATTACTCCTTTTCAAAATTAAGAATTATAATCATAAAATTTCTTTTTCTATTAATTGTGTTTCTACCCTATGTGCTCCTTTTTCATTTATCACAAATATATCTATACCATCTCCAGTAGGCATATCTCTCTTGATTGCTGCATTAATAGCTTTTTTAGCTAATTGAATACCTTCCTTTACAGTCAAGTTCCCGTTATACAAAGTTTCCAAAACTCCATAAGCAACAACAGAACCTGAACCTGTAGAAACATAATCGTCTATATATGAAATAGAACCATCTACACCAAGCTCATACAACTTAAATCCGTCCCTATCTTTTCCACCAAGTAAAAATGAAACAATCCCAGGAACCATACTCATCTTCCTGATGTTCTGATACAAAATACTAGCCAATAAATTTCCTGCTTCCTTTACACTAGGATCTTCATTACTTCTGATTCTCTTTAGTCTCAATTCAGCCCTAATTAATTTAACAATTAACTGTGCATCCGAAACTAAGCCTGCCATTGTTACAGCCATATTATCTGTAACATTATGTATTTTCTGCATCTTTCTATTAGCAACTAAATAGCCTGCACTAGCTCTTTTATCTGCTGCCAATACAATACCGTCTTTACAAACAATGCCAACAGTTGTAGTACCCTTCTTAACTGAATTTTGTATATTTTCTTCCATTCAAAACAACCTCTTTAGAATGAGTTCACTTAATATAATAAACAACTCCTTTATAAATTTTTCTATGTTTAATTTAGTAAAGCATCAACCGCAACATCATACAATAATTCCAAACCCTTCTTAGTTTTCTTTAGATGAAACCTAGGATTCCACTCTAATTCAGCAAGTGAATCACTTATTGTAAATATCGCACCTATTTCAACATTCCTAAACTGAGCAACACTAAACAATGCAGAAGCTTCCATTTCAACAGTCATAACACCTTCTTTCTGATAATGTCTTGCCTCAGCAACAGTCTCCTTATACGGAGCATCTATAGTCCAACTAGCTCCAATATAATAATTTTTCTTGAATTTATTTAAGCTATCGATTATCTTTTTAGTCATAGATTTAGAAGCATAAGCATATTTAGAAGGCTTTAGATAATGATAAGACGTTCCCTCATCCCTAATTGCCCTTTCACACACAACTAATTCACCAATATCAATATCCTTTTGTAATGTTCCTGCTGTACCAATTGAAATAAATTTCTTAACACCTAATGCAATCAGTTCTTCCAGAAGTGCAGCTGCAATAGGTGAGCCCATACCAAAATTGCCAATAATAGCAATATTATTTTCTTTTAACAAATACAGTTCACCTGGAAACCATTTAATCTTAGTTATTTTATAGTTATCTAAAATATATTCCATTAATCTATTATCATAACACAATATAACACCTTCAGGAATTTTAAATTTTGGAAGTTATTTGGTTCTCCTAAGATAATTAATAAAATCAGTAGGATTTATCATAGAGTCTTCCTTATGTTTTCCTTTAAAGTTAGGGAATACCATACCTTAATATTCTAAAGAGTTATTTATAAATTTTTTTAGATAAACTTCTCATCTATTCTCAAAAATATTGAAGCAACTATAACAATCGCTCCCATAAACAAAAAAGCATAGCTTAATTCAATATCTGCTAATTTTCCTATTATAAACCTAGCCACAATTAAAT
>CAZQVG010000031.1:0-6437 GCA_964596705.1 Candidatus Woesearchaeota archaeon
ATCCCAGATAAAGAAGTTAAAGGATATAGGTCAGAAAAAGATTATAGGTATTTAGAGGATGATGGAATTGTTTTCACAGAAGCTCAGGTTTCATCTGAGGATGTTTTGATTGGAAGAACTAGCCCCCCAAGATTCTTGGGAAGTTTAGAAGAATTTAATGTTGCTGCAAATACAAGAAGAGAAAGTTCTATTGCTTTAGGAGAGGGAATGAGAGGAGTAGTTGATATGACAACTATTACTGAAAATGATGAAGGAAATAGATTGGTTCAGATTAGATTGAGAGAGCAGAGAATTCCTGAAATTGGAGATAAGTTTGCTTCAAGGCATGGTCAGAAGGGTACAATTGGTATGTTAGTTCCTCATGTTGATATGCCATTCAGTACAAGAGGAATAACTCCTGACATAATTTTCTCACCACACAGTATTCCGTCGAGAATGACAGTATCCCATTTATTAGAGATTTTATCTGGTAAGGTGGGGGCTTTAAGTTCAAAACAGATTGATGCTACAACATTTGATAATCCAAGCGAAGAAAGTTTAAGAAAGCAGTTATTGGAGTTGGGTTTCTCAGAAGATGGTAAAGAAACATTCTATAATCCATTAACTGGAGAAAGGTTCCAAGCTAGGATTTATACAGGAAATATTTATTATTTAAGATTGAAGCACATGGTTGCTAATAAGCTGCATGCAAGAGCAGCTGGAAGAATCCAGTTGTTGACAAGACAGCCTGTTGAAGGAAGAGCAATGGGTGGTGGATTGAGAGTAGGAGAGATGGAGAAGGATTGTTTAGTTGCACATGGGGCTTCTCTGTTATTAAAAGAAAGATTTGATTCAGATAAAACAGTACTGCATGTTTGTGAGAACTGTGGTATGTTTGCTACCTATGACAATTATAAGGGAAGGCCAATATGTACAAGATGTGGAGCTGATGCAAAAGTATCTCCTGTTGAAATGAGTTATGCTTTCAAATTGTTCTTAGATGAAATAAGAACTATTGGTATAGATTCAGAAATAAAATTAAAAGAAAAGTTTTAAAAAATGGCAGAAACAATAACAAAAAAAATTGATGCAATAAGGTTTAAGATGCTTTCGCCATCTGCGATAAAAAAGATGGCTGTGGCTAAGATAGTAACTCCCGAACTTTATGATAGAGAAGGGTATCCTGTTGATGGGGGATTAATGGATATTCGAATGGGAGTTATTGATCCTGGATTAAGATGTAAAACTTGCGGAGGAAGATTAAAGGAATGTCCAGGCCATTTTGGATATATGGATTTAGCAAGACCTGTATTGCATATTAAGTATATTGATACAATTCTTAAATTTTTGAGATCAACATGTCATCAATGTGGGAGAGTTTTAGTTGAAGATGAAAAAGTAAAGAAACATCTAGAAAATGTAGCAAGGGCTGAACAAGAAAGAAGGTATAAAGTTAAAAAGAATCTTATATCTGCGTTTAGTAATTCAATTAAAACAATTAAAAAATGTCCACATTGTGAAGCTAAACAAAAGAAAATTACTATTGAAAAGCCATCCACAATTCTAGAGGACGGTAAGCGTTTAACTCCTATTCAAATTAAAGCTAGATTAGAGAGAATAAGTGACCAAGATGCTAAAGCACTTGGTTTAGATCCTCAATTTGCAAGACCTGAATGGATGGTTTTGGATGTGTTAGCTGTGCCTCCAGTTACAATAAGGCCAAGTATTACTTTAGAGTCAGGTGAGAGAAGTGAAGATGATTTAACTCACAAATTAAGTGATATCGTAAGAATTAACCAAAGATTGTTTGAGAATATTAATGCTGGTGCACCAGAGATTATTATTGAAGATCTTTGGGATTTGTTACAATATCATGTAACGACATTTTTTGATAATAGTATTTCAAGTGTTCCTGTTGCTAGACATAGGTCTGGTCAGCCATTGAAGACTCTAACTGAAAGAATAAAGAGTAAAGAAGGTAGATTTAGACATAATTTAGCTGGTAAGAGGGTTAATTTCTCAGCTAGAACAGTTATTAGTGCAGATCCAAAGATTAAATTTAATGAGGTTGGGGTACCAGTTATTGTTGCTAAGGAATTAACTATTCCTGAAAAAGTTACAGAATGGAATATTAATTGGTTGAAAGAATTAATTGAGAAAGGTCCAGAAAATTATCCTGGTGCAAATTATGTAATAAGGCCTGATGGAAAGAAGAAGAGAATTACAGAAGAAACTAAAGAAATTTTGTTAGAAGAATTACAACCTGGATATGTTGTTGAAAGACACATTGTTGATGGAGATATTTGTATATTTAACAGGCAGCCAAGTTTGCACAGAATGAGTATTATGTGTCATCATGTTAAGATCTTACCTGGAAGAAGTTTTAGATTGAATCCAGCAGTTTGTACTCCTTATGGTGCAGACTTTGATGGGGATGAAATGAACTTGCATATTCCTCAAACAGAGGAAGCAAGGGCAGAGGCTGAAATTTTAATGAGTGTACAACATCATATTATTAGTCCAAAGAATGGATTAAATATTATTGGATCAATTGAAGATGCAATTTCCGGTTTATATTTGTTAACCAAGAAAGTTGAATTAACAAAAGAAGAAGCTGTTGAATTGTTAATTGGTGCAGGAATATACAATGCAAAGATGAGAAACTTTAAAGATAAAGTCAGTGGTAAAGAGGTATTTAGTGTTGTATTAGAGGATGATTTTAGTTTTGTTGGAGTTTCTAAGGACGGAAATTTAGTCAAAATAAAGAATGGACAATTAGTTGAAGGTGTAATTGATAAATCTTTAGTAGGTGAGGATAATGGTCAGTTAATTAGGGAGATATATGCAAGATATAATGATGATTATGGTATTGATTTCTTGAGCAAAATCTTTAGATTAGGGATTGCCACTTTATTAAAATCAGGATTTACTATTGGTATTTCAGATTCAGATATTCCAGAGAAAGTAGATAAGAAGAATGAAGAATTAGTTGAGGCTGCAAAGAAAGAGGTTGATGAATTGATTAAGCAATATAATCAAGGCAAATTAGAACAATTACCGGGGAATACTTTAGAAGAAACTTTAGAATTAAAAATCACAGAAGTATTAAACAAAGTTAGAAACGATATTTCTAAGCATGTTAGTAGTAGTGTTGATGAGAATAATCCGGTTATAATCATGGCAAATTCAGGAGCTAAAGGTAATTTGTTAAATGTTGCTATGATGTCCTCATGTGTAGGTCAGCAAGCTATGAGGGGAAAAAGAATAAAGGGTAATTATTCTGGAAGAGCTTTATCAATATTTAAGAAGGGAGACTTAAGTCCAGAGGCTCATGGGTTTATTGAAAAAGGTTATAAGAAAGGTATGGCTCCATATGAATACTTCTTTGGGGCAATGACTGGTAGAGATGCTCTTATGGATGTAGCTTTAAGAACTCCTAAATCTGGTTATCTATATAGAAGATTAGCTAATGCTTTGCAAGATTTAAGAATAGAATATGATAGTACTGTAAGGGATGCTGAAAAGAGTATTGTTCAGTTTAGATACGGTGAAGATGGAATAGATATCTCAAAGAGCGATGGTGGAACAATTAATGTTAAAAAGATAATAAAACAATTACAGGTAAATAAAAATGGCAGATATATATGAAAAATATAAGGATAAATTGCCTGGAAGAATAATAGAAGAAATTAAGAAAGAAGTTAAAGAGAATAAATTAAGTTCAGCTCAGATTTCAAAAGTTCTTGAGGAAGCGGTTAAAGAATATGAAGCTGCTTTAATATCGCCAGGAGAATCTATTGGTATTGTTACTGCAGAGAGTTTTGGAGAGGCAGGTACGCAAATGACATTAGATGTATTCCACTTAGCAGGTGTAGCTGAGATGCAGGTAACTAGGGGATTGCCGAGATTGATTGAGTTATTTGATGCAAGAAAAGAGCCTTCTACACCAGCAATGGAAATTTATCTAAAACCAGAATATACTAAAGATGAAAAAACAATTAGGAAGATTGCAAGTTTTATTAAAGAGATGGTTTTAGAAGAAATAAGTTCTGAATTTTCATTGAATATCATGCAATCATCTATTGAAGTTACTTTAGATGAGAAGAAAGTAAAAGAATTTAGATTTAAGAAAGAAGATGTTATGGATAAAGTCTTGAAAGAATTAAAGAGTGTTAAAATCAAAGAGACAAAAAAAGGATTTACAATTGTTCCAGAAGATGAAGAAATTAATTTATCTGGATTATACAGGATGAAAGAAAAAGCAAAGAATGTTCTATTGAGAGGAATACCTAGAATAAAACAGGTATTGCCAACGAAAAAAGAAGGAAGATATGTTATATTGACTGCAGGTTCTAATCTTAAAGAAGTTTTAAAGATGAAAGAAGTTGATGCTAAACTAGTCACTACGAATAACATTTTTGAGGTTCAATCTGTTCTTGGAATAGAAGCTGCTAGGCAAGCAATTATAAATGAAGCAGAATCAGTTATTGAAAATCAGGGGTTAGATATTGATACAAGACATATTATGTTTTTAGCTGACATTATGACTCAAGTAGGAACTATCCGAGGTATTACTCGAGGAGGAATTGCAGGAGAAAAAGAAAGTATTCTTGCAAGAGCAAGTTTTGAGACTCCAATAAAACATTTAATTGAGGCTAGTATGGAAGGTGGTTTGGATACTCTAAAGAGCGTTATAGAGAATGTTATAGTTAATCAACCAATACCATTAGGTACAGGATTGCCTGGGTTGGTTGCAACAATGAAGAAGAAGGGAGATGAAAAATGAGTACAGATAATTTAAGGAAGGCTTTAAAAGAAGGGAAACTTATTATGGGAACAGAAGAGACAATAAAAGCAATGAAAAGGGGAAAAGTTAAAGAGGTTTTTATTGCAAAAAATTGTCCTCAATTACTTAGGAGAGAGATAAAAAATTATGCAGAGATTAGTGGAGCAAATGTTGTTGAGTTAGATGAAACAAATGAGGATATTGGAGCTATATGTAAGAAACCCTTTTCTATAAATATATGTTCTTATTAAAATGAAATATAATTTAGAGACTATACAGCTAATCAATCTTTTTGAAAATATAGCTAAAATTAATGTAAAAGACTGTTTTTTTGATAAGGATAAATTAGTTTTTATTGTAAATGAAGGTCAAGGAAGTAAAGCTGTTGGAAAAAAAGGAATTAATGTTAAAAAATTTGCAGAGAAAACAAATAAAAGAATAAAAATAATTGAGTTTAGCAATGATCCGGTTAAATTTATAAATAGATATATATCCCCAATAAAACCTGAATCTGTTGTTCAAGAAGGGAAAATAATAAAAATAAGTGCAAAAACAACAAAAGACAAAGGTTTATTAATAGGAAGGAATAGCCAAAATTTGGAAAACCTTAAAAAGGTTACTAAAAAATACTTTAAGGATATTGAAGATATAAAAATTGTTTAAAAATGGCAAAGAAAGGAAGAGGATTGGGTGCTGGGAAGAAGCTTAGTAGTAGAAGAAATAAAGCTAGATGGCAAAGTACTAAGTATAAAAGAAGAGTATTGGGTCTAAAGAAAAAATCTGATCCATTAAAAGCTAGTCCTCAAGCTAAGGCTATTGTTTTAGAAAAAACTCAAATTGAAGCTAAGCAGCCAAACTCAGCATTAAGGAAATGTGTAAAGTGTCAATTGTCAAAGAATGGAAGAAAAGTTACTGCTTTTGTTCCAGGTTATAATGCTATTAAATTTATAGATGAACACGATGAAGTTATTATCGAATGTATTGGAGGAGCAAAAGGAAGGTCTAAAGGAGACTTGTCTGGTATTAGGTGGCAAGTTATAAAGGTTAATGATCAGTCTTTGAAATCATTAGTGGCTGGTAAGATTGAGAAAGGTAGAAGATGATGAAGTTATTTGGTAAATGGGATAGTGAAGGCGTTGTTGTCAAAGAAAAAGCTTTGGCACCATATATCAATCTTCAGTCTATTTTAGTTCCAAGAACTGGTGGAAAAGCTGCTGAAGGTCAAAGGATATGGACACAAAAGACTCACATTGTAGAGAGATTAATAAATAAATTAATGGTGCCTGGACACAAAGGTAAGAAACATAAATTAACTTCTTATCATTGTACTGGAAAAGGTATAAAAGCTTATAAAATTGTTAAAGAATGTTTTGAGATTATTGAAAAAGAAACAAAACAAAACCCTATTCAAGTATTTGTTACAGCTCTAGAAAATGCTGCTCCACGTGAAGAAGTTACTTCCATTGAATATGGTGGAGCAAGATATTCAAAGGCTGTAGAAGTAAGTCCATTAAGAAGAGTTGATTTTGCGTTGAGATTGATGGTGCAAGGTGCTTATGCTAAATCATTTAATAGCAAAGTTTCAATTGCAAAAGCATTAGCAAATGAAATTTTATTTGCATATAAGATAGATCAGTCAAGTAATGCTATTCAAAAGAAATTAGAATTGGAA
>CAZQVG010000032.1:0-6168 GCA_964596705.1 Candidatus Woesearchaeota archaeon
AATTATTGGTGAAAAGGAATTAAAGAAGAACAGATTCACTTTAAGAAATATGAAAACTGGTTCTGAAAAACTATTAGATATAGAACAAATAATAAAAAAATTAAAATAATTTATTTTTTATAATTTGCTGCTAAAGCTGCAATTGTACTAATACCTAAAATAAAGTTTGCTGCAGGACTTAAAACAACATTCAACACCGGAATAATATTTGCTACAAATGCAACTATCAAAGCATAAATCATAATCACTATAAATGTACTAAAGAATCTCCAGCTAAATGCATTCTTCCATACATTGCTACTAAATCCTTCACTAAACTTAAATCTTCTTGAATATCCTATTATTGCAGCATTAGCAACATAAGCACCCAACAACAACAAAGCAAATCCTAATATTGCCCAGATTCCCATAGATGCAGGGTCAATATTTTTATTGAAAATTATATTTCCCATTCCAATAAACAACAATATAATTCCAGGCAATACATATATTAACTCTACAATTCCGCCCAATATTCCTTTGATAAATAAACTTCCAAAATTAGTCCATTTAGGCATTACAAATTTTTTCTTTAGGACATTACTTCCGCTAGTTAAGAT
Source organism: Candidatus Woesearchaeota archaeon (assembly GCA_964596705.1). GTDB lineage: Archaea > Nanobdellota > Nanobdellia > SCGC-AAA011-G17 > PNOQ01 > JABJPM01. Next base: position 600 of record CAZQVG010000032.1, read on the forward strand.
GTATCCACTTGCAACACCCATTCCTAATACTCCTAAGATCATGGTTATCACGCCTATCGGGCCCAAAACCATCATGCTAGCAATAAGTAAGCCAGAAACAAAATAAACTAAAAAACCAATCAGTAATTTATTCCAATCACTAAAAGGTAACTTTATTGCTTCCTTTAATTTTACAACCATTCTATCACCCCTTTAATTTTTTTATAGAAAATAAACTTGCTAAAAATATTGAAATTAAATCAACAATCTCACTGCCTTTTTTATATATTCTTTTTACCATTCTAGTTTCACTCCGCCAACATATTTAGCAACAAGATTATACAGTAAAGCAAATATTAAAGCTACAAATAACCACATTCCACCTTGCATCAAAATAAATAAGATCAAATCTTTCAAATTAAAAATAAACCCTTGATTTCTTAAAGCAAATAAATTTACAAGATACAACAATAAACCATTAAGTAAACCCAATATAAGGAATACTTTTGTTACAGATAGCACATCAACTCTTTTTATTTCCTTCATCATTATTTAATTCTTGCATTAACCTTATATAAATGTTTCCAAAATTTATGGGTTGTTTCATCCTAACTTTCTTTTGATTTTCTAAATGTAACAGCGGAATAAAAGTAAAAACTTTATCTTGTTTAGAACCATCTTCTAAAAGTTGATTAAATTCTAAATCATTTTTACTCTTCTGAAACCAATCACTAATTCTACTATAAATAACTTTTATTCTATCCCCCACATTTATTTTTCTCTCAGGGATCTTTATTGCTTCTGGAACTCTTTCAAACCTAGCTCTTCTAATAACTCTCCTTTCATCAACTTCCAAAGCCTTTTCTAGAGCATTAATCAAATCATTTAAGTTAACTCTTCTTTTCCTAGCTTGTGGAGTTTTAATAGTTAACTTAACTTTAGGTTTATCAACTCTTTTTTCTTCACCATCATAATTTGAGTCATAATCTTCTTCATCATCCTCATCATCACTTTGAAATAATTGATTATCAAAATCCGCGATGTTCTTAGACAATAAATTGTTTGTTTTCAATTTCAATAGAATAGCAGCAGCTAAAACAACTTTTCCAGAAACAAAGAAATTTATCTCTTTTAATTGTTTTATAATCTCTACATATTTTTTTGTTAATAGAGAAACATCTATATCCCAAGGATCCATATTTTCAGATTTAACTAAATCTTTAATTAGGTCTTGCCAAGTAATTTCATCTCTTTTTAGCAACATATCTAGAATCTGATCTTGCATACACTCTAAGAAATTCTTAAGCTTATAAAGATTTCTAACCCTAAGATTTAAATACTTTAAAATTAAAAAATAAGATTATGAAACCCGTCTTAAAGGACAAAAAATTAATAGCTTTCATAATAATGCTTGCTTTATTCGCATTTTTGTTCTATGCAAGCATACCATTCTTAAACGCCTTTTTCGGAGCATTAATACTCTTTGTTATGTTCACGCCGTTAAATAGAAGGTTAAGAAAAAAATTTTCCAAACAGCTCTCTGCCTGGATAATCATTTTAATCTCTACTCTAATTATAATTATCCCATTATACTTCTTGCTCACAGGCATAATCTCACAACTTTCAACACTGCCAGATGCAATAACTTCAATTTCTAATTTAGAAGAAACAATAAATAAATTCTTATCAATTGATTTAGACCTAAAAAAAGATCTTCTGATTAATCATGTTCTGCCATTTATCCAAAATTCAATCTCCTCAATATTCTCAAACGCTGTAACATTAATAGCAAATTTTGTTTTGTTTTACTTTTTACTTTATTATATGTTAATCAATGACTATAAATTCTTAAGAAAGATAAAAGAAATACTCCCATTCTCTCAAAAAAACAAAAATAGGGTTATAAATAAATTTTCAGATGTAACAAAAGCAACAATAATAGGATCCTTATTAATCGCTCTATTACAAGGTGTAATGCTTTGGTTAGGTTTTCACTTTTTAGGTATTCCAGGAGCTTTATTTTGGGGACTAGTTACTGCAATAATATCATTTATTCCAATTATTGGCTCTCCAATAATTTGGGTTCCAGCAAGCATAATATTATTCCTAAATGGAAGCCCAATAAAAGCTTTAATCTTAATAATTTGGGGATTTATCATAAGCACTGTAGACAATATCATTAGACCAATAACAAACAAAAAATTCGGAGAAATCCACCCATTAATCTCAATAATAGGTTTATTTATTGGAATTTCTAAATTCGGATTTTTAGGGATATTTATTGGCCCACTATTAGTTGCATATTTTGTTCTAATCTGGGAAATTTATAAAGAAGAACACTTAATTTCGTAGAATTATTATTTAAACCCTGGGCGGAGTCCCTTCACAAGGAAGGCACGCAGGTTGCGTTGTTTAAGACTCGCCTGGGGAAAAAGAGGTGATATAAATAGGGTAGTACACATAATATTTATAAACTTTTCGGTTAGTGCTACTTCGCAATGGTTACACACTAAAACCTAATATATATCAGTCTTTCGCCAGAATTATAAGGGTATTCCCAACCCAAATCATGATAAACTAATGCCTTTTCTCTTTCAATCTTCCAATACTCAACTTTTTTTCTATCGATTTTATCAACCTCTTGTCCGGCAATATAAACATCTAAATTTCTAGAACACCCTGCTAAACTTAGTCCAGCAAAAAGAACTAACCATTTAAGATTCTTATTCATAAATAAATTTTAAAGAAAATAAATATTTAAGCTTTGCCTTTGAATTCAGTATAATGGCATTTGCCACAATAAAACCTATCCTTGTGCTCTCCTAAAAATATTCCGGGACCACATTTAGGACAAGATTTAGCCTTCTTTAATTTACCATCCTCTATACTATATTTCTCATATTTTTTACTAGGATTTTTATTCTTTGTTTGCTTCTTCGCCATTTTCCTCTACTTTTTCAGCCTCTCCTTCTCCAGACTGAGCCTCTTCATTATTAGCTTGAGCAGCCTCAGCTTCCTTTTTTGCAGCTTCTTCAGCAGCCTTTGCTTCAGCTTCTCTTTGTTTTTTGGTTTTCTTTATAACTTTTTCCATAGCTTCCTTGCTTTCATAAACATAAGCAATTATTTTGGAACTTCCAATCCCAAAATTAGGATAAATATGCTCAATTAAAATAAGATCTTTATCTGCTTTCAAGTCCTTGCTTAACTCCTCTTTAGCTTCTTCATAACTTGGAGTTCTACTTTCTATGTGTTCTTTTATTGCAATAACATCAATCCTAGGCAATAATTTAGATTTTTCTTGTTTTATGATTTTCATTTTCACACCTTAACTGCATATTCTCCTTTAACATTTATTCCTACTTTTTTAGCAATTTCTGATTTTTCAGGATTTATGATTATTAACCTTCCTTTCCAATTGTCACTAAATTGGTTCCCTTTACATATTGGACAAACATTACCATCCACCAATATTTTACATTTTTTACAAGCTTTTTTAGGCATCTTTCTTACTCTCCTTCTGTTTCTTTAAATCTTCTTCTATCCATTTTATATTTCCTAACCAAGGTTGTCTCATTGTAATACCTATTTTTGGATTAGCTTTGTCTTTAAAGCTAATTGCAATTATCCTTCCTCTACATATATCATTTATCTTTAATACCCTTTTGCTTTCTTTTCCCATTAATACATTTTCTTTGCTAAATGAAACATAATCATCCATTGTTTGAGATACATGGATCATCCCATCAACTGGTCCAATGTCTAAAAATGCCCCGAAGTTTGTTATATCTGATATTTTTCCAAGCACAATCTCCTGCATCTCAGGTTTAAACACAAACAACTTAAATGTTGTCTCATAAAATGCTGCACCATCTCCAGGGATTATTACACCTTCTCCAATTTCTTCTACATTTGATACTCCAATAACAAATCCAAGCTCTTCTGATACATAACCTTCGTATGCATCATTTAAGCTTTTTATTACAGATTCTCTAACATCTTCTCCAAATTTAGATGGAGGAACCCTTACATGATCTTTAACTGTTAATTCGTAGAACATTTTACTAGTTTTTGTGAAAACTAACTATTTTTAAAGCTTTCCATTTATTGAAACTCAATCTAATCAACTTTAACATACTTTTTCTGTCTGATAGTTATGATATGAACTCCTTTTTTCTTTAAAATACTCTTCAATTTTCTATCCTGGGTTGCAACAAAATCCCCTTCTTTAGATTTTTCAATTATGATTTCATCTAAACTTAATTCTTTTTTTGATTTTAAAACATTAAATCCTTTTATTTTAATTAATAACTTTGCTGCCTTAGCATATGGATTATTTACACTATCCAACTCATCAAAAACCTTGTCAAAAACAACGATGTTTTCATCTGGAAATTTATCTTTTATTGCAGCAGTTACATCTACTTTATTCTTTATTGAATTAACTAAAAAGTCTGTATCTAAGATTATCATAATTTATTTAAACAATTACTGTCTTTTAAAATTAACTATCTATCACTTCTTCAATTTTATATAATTTTAATTCAAGCTCCCCTAATGCTTCTTTTAAACTTTCTTTAGAGTTCCACTCGAATCGGATATATCTTACATATTCTCTACTAAAAACATCTAATACTTTGGATTCAGAAACAACAACCATTACTTTTCCAGATTTATATTCTTTTGAAAAACTATAAAATGGGTCATCCCAATTACTCTCTAATTTAAACCCCAAATCAGATAAATATTTCTTTGGATCTTTAATGAATTCTTCGTTTGAAACTTTCCTTTGATAATATCCGCTTGCCATAATTTATTCCATTAATCTAAACTTATAAATTTTTCGTTTCTTTTACTACCTGAGAGGTGATACATTTTTATTTATAAATAAAATGCCGAAAATCAGATTTTGGCACTACAGGCCTCAAAACCCAAAAATTCGAGCAGAAACCTTTATAAATAAAAGCACCTTTTTTCCATTAGAATTATAAAAATTTTTACAATGGAAAACAACCAAACTAGCCAGTACAATGCAAGCCAAATAAAGGTATTGGAAGGCTTAGAAGCAGTCAGAAAAAGGCCTGCAATGTACATTGGCGATACAGGAATAAAAGGATTACATCATCTCGTTTACGAAGTTGTAGACAACTCAGTAGACGAAGCAATGGCAGGTTATTGTAATGAAATAAACGTAACCATAAATGAAGACAATTCAATAACTATAGAAGATAACGGTCGTGGAATTCCAACCGAACATCATAAAGAAAAAAATAAGTCTGCTCTAGAAGTTGTAATGACAGTTCTTCATGCAGGTGGAAAATTTGATAAGTCCACTTACAAGGTTTCTGGAGGGTTGCATGGTGTAGGTGTTTCAGTTGTAAATGCACTTTCAACAAAACTAGTCGTAGAAATAAAGCGAAATAACCAAATACACCGACAAGAGTATGAAAGGGGAAAACCAATTACTGATTTACAAATAATTGGAGAAACAACAGAAACAGGAACAAAAGTAACTTTTACACCAGATCCAGAAATATTTTCAACAACAAAATTTGAATACGATATCTTAGCAAATAGATTAAGAGAGTTATCC
>CAZQVG010000033.1:0-1135 GCA_964596705.1 Candidatus Woesearchaeota archaeon
GAGGAAAAATAATACTCTAAATCTTTCTTTTTCACACTAAACATATACTACAATATATACAAATCAACTTTAAGAATATTTTTAAATAAAAAACTTCAGGATCTATAAAAAAGGGTGATATAATTGATTTCCAAAGGAAATAAAGGTCAAAAAAAAGAAGTAAAAAAAGCACCTTATGAAAAAGATTTTTACTTTACTATTCTATATCACCTAAATCAAGGTTTAAGCCCTGCACAAATAGCAAGGCGTTATAATTTCTCAAAACAAAGAATTTCTTATTATATTAAGGTTTTAAAGCAAAATGGCATTATAGAAAAGGTAGGATATGGAGTATGGAAACAAGTAAAAGAAGTAAAACAAACGCCTTACAAGGTAGGTAACAAACACCTTATGAATAATTTTGACTTTCCAAAGGAAACAAAGGTCAGGCAAATAAGAGGACATGCTTTTGTTTTCAATCTAAAACTACCAAATATAAAAAACTGGGAAAAAAGAGAGGAATATCTAAAAAAGAAAGGAATAGAATACAAAAATGTAGGAATTAAAAGAACAACACAATCAATAACAATAAAAAAACACAAAATATGGCTAAACAACAAATCAATAACTATTTATTTCCCAAAAACTACATCTTACTTCTCAGATAGCGCTAAAAGCGCCAAAAACCTAGCTATAATTGATTTTCTTTCTTTAGTAAGGGTATTAGAGCATAAATTAAAAACTAGCTTTAAAATAAACGGAAATTACTTATTTTCGGTTTCCAGACAACACTATTCATTAATAAAGAACGAACTAGCCAGATATTACAATAACAATAAAAAGAAGTTAGAAGTATATCAGAATGGCAAATTATGGTTTTTAATAGATAATTCTTTTAATCTAGAAGAAGCTGAATGTATAGATCCAATAAAGTCAGATATAGATGCAGATGATAAAATATCGCCATTTTTTAATTCTTTGAGAGATGCACCATTTACTGCTTATGATTTTCATGAATTAGCACAATCTACTAAAGGAATAGTAGAAGCACAGCATACATGGGCAGGACATATAGAATCTCACACAAAAGCTATAATAAAACTAACTGAGCTTATAGATAAGCTAGAAAAAAGATTGGAGGATATTGGAAAATGAA
>CAZQVG010000033.1:1235-5804 GCA_964596705.1 Candidatus Woesearchaeota archaeon
AAAAACTTTCAGAGTTAGATGTAAACATTGTGGTCAGATACAGCTATACCAGCCAAGAACTAAGTTTTTCGCAGGCAAAAAGAAAGAATGTATTAAATGCGGTAAAAGCTTTGTAATCCATAAGGATCAGAAAAACACACAAATAATAAAAGAAGTGTTCTGGAGAAATGGCAAATATGAATAGTGGGAATTAGGGCATGAGGATTTAGTGCCAGCCAAAAACCTAAATCCAAGCCCCCCACGCCTATATTTTATTAGTTCTTTATTCTTTATAAAGGTTGTGATTTAATATATACTATTAAAATATAGCATATGAAACAATAGAAATATTTATATATAAGTATTACTACAATTACTACATAACAGAATGGAAGCGAGGTGTAATTACCGATGCCCACTTGTCCGCAAACAAAAAACCTTCCATTCTGTTTTTGTTGATCATTATAGGAGGAAAAAACAAGAAAATGGAATTGGATAAAGAAATAACAGGAATAATTTTATTTTGGATTGGATTTAGTTTGATGGTTTTTGCAGGCACTGCTCCAATATATCAACTAGGTAAGATTAATGTATGTTTTATTGAAGATATATCTAGGATAAAACTGAACCAGACTGGAGAATTATGTTTAACTACAATAAAAGACCAATTAATCAGCAAAACAACAATAGAGATAATGTTTTATCTTGGATTATTTGTAATAATTGCAGGTTTAATATTATTTTGGATAGGTCAAAAGAACGAGGTAAAAAATGAAAATATAAAATCTCCAAAAGGGGTTGTAAGATTAAATGAGGATATAAAACTATTGATTGAAAAAGTTGAGAATCTTCATAGAGAGATAAGAAGAATTGAAGCTGAAAGAGTGAAAGAAAGCATTAAAAGATGGATAGACCAAGATTTAAATGGAGATAAAAATGGCTAAACAAACATATATCTTTGAAAAGGAAACATTAAGAGAAGCAATAAATAAAATAGTAGAGGATTATGGTAAAGCAGAAATAGTGAGGATATTATTCTTAGGCAATAAAACTAAAATAACTGTTAATCCAACTAAAAATGAGGAAATGGAAATATAAGAAACTGGATATAACTGTATTGTTGTTCCTGACAGCTGGATTAATAATGAGTATTAAACTAGGATTAAGATATTTGATAGTCTTAATATCAACAATAATCATAGGTTGGATAGTTGGAATATATGAAGAAAATAAAACTTTTAGTGTAAAGGAGGAAGAAAATGGAACACATTAGCAAAAAAACAGAAGAAAAGTATGGCTATCTTTTTAGAGCAAAGACAATAAACCTAATATTATCAGTTAGAGATGATGGAAAATCCTATGTTATGATATTATCTAAAAGATGCGGACTAACTTATAGCCATACAGTTAAAGTAATCTATAATTTAGAGAAAGTTGGCATACTAAAAAGAGTGAAAGAAGGCAGAATAATATATGTCAGGCTAACAGAAAAGGGAAAAGAGCTAAAAAAGAGTTTCATTTACTTAAATAACTTATTCAAGGGGGGCAAATAAAGATGAATAAAGATAACATTCCATTATTTTTAATAATGGTGACAGGAATATTATTCACTACTCTTATAGACCTATATATGACTGAATGGGAGCATGAACAAATTTGCAGTGGGGTATTTAATATTCCAGAAGGTAAAAACATTAATAATTATTTTGAACAATCTGGCATAGATTGGGAATACAAGGATGGCAAATGCTGTATAAGAAAGATAGATGTAGAAAATAACAGCTTAAAAGATGAAGAATTTTGTTTGGAGGTAGAAAATGAAAAATACTAAAGTTTTAATGGAAGAATACAAAGGATTTAAAATTTACTATGATAAGGAAAAAGAAATGTTTGTTGCAGATAAACCTAAATTAGAGATTCATTTTGAAGCAAGGACTTTATGGGAGATTAAAGGTTATATTAAAGAATCACAAACTAAAGAAGTAGATAGGTTGGTTTATATTAAATCTGGATTTTTTGACAAGTCTATTGCTAAAATCAATCTTCTTACAATAAATAATGTTACTAAAAGATGCAAATATAAGATTTTAGAAGATACAGAAAAATCTTATTATGTTGGAAGAATCAAAGATGATGAATGTTTGCCAAAGATATATGAGATAACAAAAGAGAATACTCAGATTTATGAAAAAGTAAAGAAGCTTCAAGAGGAAATTGAAGCTTTGGAAGAAAAACAAGTGGAACTTGTTCGTCAATTAAAATAATCTTTACTCAGCTTGAAAATGGAAACAAAAAGGACAATAGAGATAGTAAAAGACAACAATATAAACTGCTTGAATCATTTAAAGAATTAACAAAATCTCAAAGAAAGTTTATTATGGAGATAGATGTAGAAAATAACAGCTTAAAAGATGAAGAATTTTGTTTGGAGGTAGAAGATGATTGAAAAAGAAAAGGAATATATATTTTATGATGGTGCGGCACATGCATCAGCTATAGCCATACTATTGGTAAATGGATATTGGATGGTAACAACAATACTTATGCTAATATTTTCTGAAGTAACACAACAACTTTCTGAAGTAACAAAATTAATACAACAACTTGTATGGCTATCCTTGACAAATATATTATTAATAGCACTTATTGCAATAATATATAGCAATAAAGAAAGAAAAGTAAGAGAAGAATTGCAGGAATTAGGTATTGAAGTAAAATCAAGAGATGAACAATATATTGAAAAACTAAAAGAGGTGGTTTGAAAATGATAAGATTCATATGTGATAAATGTGGAAAGGAAATAAAAGATGATAATGTGTTTTTTTTAGACTTGCAAGATACAGAATTACAAATGGAATACTATCAGTTATGTGAAACTTGTGCAAACAAATTTAGAAAATGGTTGGAGGTAGAAAATGGAAGCAATATTGATACGAGAAAAACACTATAAATTATTTAGAATATTATATAAGAATAGAAATCTAAATTTAACGAAGTTGGCATGGGCTACAGAGATAACTTATAACCATCTTAAAAATATGCTAAATTTTTATGCAAAGAGAAATATTATTGAATTTAAAAATTTAAATGGAAGGGCAATAACATGTAATTTAACACCAAAAGGACGTAAATTGTTGAACTATTTAAAGAAAATAGATGAATTATTAAACAAAAAGGAGGTAGAAAATGAATAATTGGTATAGAGAAAAACTAAAAGAAGCATCAATGAAAAGAAAATCAGAAGGAAAGTATGATAAGTTAGACATGGTTTCAGATTTTGCAGTAAACTCAGCAGACAAGATAGTTGAACAGAATCCACTTTTAGCATGGTTAATAGCATTTATAGTATTAGGAGCAATTATTGCAGGGTTATATATTATCATAAAATTAATATTTTAAACAAAAATGAAACCAAAACCGCTTGATTTGGGAAAAGTTTATGAAGTATTAATGAAGGAAGAAGATAATGAATTCACGAAAGTTGTTAAAGTTAAGGATGTTGAAGGAGCAGTTGAATGGTTGAAAAAGGAAATAAGATTGTCTAAGTATTATAAATCAGGCGAATACAAAAATATAACTTTTTATGACTATATATTGAAAAAAATAGATGAAGCTTTTGATAAAAAGGAGGATGAAAATGGAAAATAAAACATTAGAAGCGATAAAGTTAGAGTATAAGCTAAAAAAACAACTTATTGAATTGCAACACAAATATGCAATGGAAGAATTAGAATACACAAGAAAAACAAATGCTATAAAACATGAGAATATGTTAGAGATTAATAGAATAAGATCAGCAGAGATAAGGAAAACATTGGAGAGAAAGGCAAACTTCTTTAAAGGAGGGAAATATGGAAACTGAGATAACAATAGACAAAGATGAATTAATTAGAGATGTAGAGGGATTAGAGAGAGATAACACAAGAGCAACAATAGCAATAGTTGTAGGGATATTTGGAATGATATACATGATAACAGCATTATTTGTAAATGAAAAATCAACATTCTGGACTATAATATTTGCATTTGAAATTGCAGCATCTATAGCAATAGCAATAGCTGGAATCAAAGAAAAGCTAGAAATTAGAAAAATATATAAAAAACTAAATCAAAAGGAGGAATAAAATGATACCATTAAAGAAAAAACAAAAAAAAGACGAAGAATATTATGAAGACGAAGATTTTGATGACGAAATAGAGGACGAAGACTTAGAGGAAGACTATGAAGAAGAATATGAGGAAGAACCAAAACCAAAGAAGAAGCGAGGTAAACCACAAAAAAGTAATAATCCAGAAATAGATGAAAATAGGGCATTATTAGCTTATGAGATTCTTTTATTAGACTTAAAAGACATAGAAACACAGGTAATTCAGGGAAGAATAAACCTAAAGAGCGATAAAAGAATGAATGGCTTAATGTCTGAAAGTGATATGCTAGCTTTAATGAGGCAGAAACAAGAGGAAGTAATTAATTTTAAGAACTCTTTGGTAAATAGTGGGATAGACATAAGATCATTGGAAGACATTGAAAAGAAAGTAAAAGAAGGGGCAAAAGAATACGATTATCTAATTGTAGATAAAAAATAGAAA
>CAZQVG010000034.1:0-5518 GCA_964596705.1 Candidatus Woesearchaeota archaeon
AGTTAAAGACTATTTATAAATACTTTTGCAGTGTTTGGCAAGCTTGGCAAGCTCTCAAAAAACAACTACAAAAAACAAATAAACACTTCCAAAAAACAACAAAAAGAAAAACAAATAATCAATCAAACTATTTCCTTTCAAAAAACCATTAAGCTTAGGCTTAAAGGGATAAAATGGCCTTATTCCTTTCGGAGTCAAACTGTCTAAAACCAAATGTCCACAATAACCAACAAAAGCACCCAAACCAACACTAGCACCAAACAAAACATAAAATAAAAAATAAAAAAACAAAGCTGCAACTAAACTATGCATCAACCCCCTATGACCTAAAAACAGATTTATCAACCAAGACAAAGGCTTAACTTTCTTCCCAATTTTACTTCTGTAAAAATCTATATCTGGAAAAACACTAAAAAAACAAACAACAACAAAAAACCAAAACCCATTATTAATCTCAAAATATTTAAGAAACAACAACCCTAAAAAAACACCAAACATCAAGTGTGTTTTAAACATCATTTTTCATAAACTTTAATCATCTCAACAGGATTCATCTCCTTTACAGAATTACAAGTAAACTCTAACCTATTCATCAAAGAGTTCTTAGTTACCCTACCAGATATAACTAACTGTTTACCCAACACTTCTTTTTTTAATTCCTCAAACTTTTCAGAACTTAATTCAATAAACTCGTCAGTTTTTCTGCCAAATAATTGTTCCGCTTGATCAGAAAAACAAACTACACGAATATTATTTGTCCCATCATCAAAAAACAAATTTACAATTGCCCTTTTAACCGGCTTAACTTCTCCATGAGTATTACATTTAGAAACAGCCCCTTCATTAAACACCTTCCTATTGCATTCAGGACATGCCAAATAAAATCTAGGCTCAAACAATTGAACAACAGTTCCATGTAATTCGGCAGTCATACCTTCACTCAAAGCATCAATTGTTTTGACTTCAAAACTAGGCCTTTCAAAAACACTTGCTTGCACCTCTCCAATGCTCTCTCCCTCAGGATTAATCTCAATTTGAGCTTTATTACCTAAGTGCAATTCATTATTTCCATTATTGACTCTAGAATAAGCATTCCTAATCCTCAAAATATCTCCCTCATTTATATTTCCTTCCTCAAAATCCCTAATTAAACCTTCATCCCAAATAACTACTCTAATAGTTGCAGTTTCATCTCCTAAAACAAGATTACAAACTTTACCGGATCTGCCATTTCTGTTAAATTCTCTAACCCCAAAAATACTTACAACCTTTCCAACAACATTAACAGAACCAACCCCTTTAGGTATTTCATTTATTTTTAATTTCTTATCACCTAGATTCTCCATCAACCTAACACCTAATTGATTCGCAACAATCTGAGCTGCACCTTCTTTACTTATCAAATCTGAAAGCTGTTTTATTTTAGCTTCAATTTTTTCTTCTAATTCTTCTCTAGAAATCCCTTTTTCATTCACAATTTTTTCAATAATATCTTCATAACTTAAGCCAAACATTTAAACTCCTCTCCTAACAAAGGATTTGCTCCATCGAAGTCAACAGCCGCCTTTAGAATCACCTCTTTTTCCCCAAAGGCGCCTGTCACACTTCCAGAAATAATCTCCACTTTAAATAAATTATTGTGATTGAACCAACTAAAATTAGCACTAGTATTCCAACAATCAACATCAGCCCCACATAATTCCACAACTTCCTTTACTTTTTCTACAGAATCATACAATTTACTAAAATCAATTTCACTATGGACAGTCCTTTCTAAATCTGGCTTAAAACTAACATTATAATAACTTCCAGAAACATTATATTCCTTCAAAGTTCTCAAAACAATCTTAGATCTTCCATCTTCAAACAACACATCAAAAGTATAAGACCCATTAAACTTATCTCCTAAAAATAAAATAAAGTTCTTCTTTAAATCATCTAAACTTGGATAACAACCAATCTCTCCCCTAACCCAATAACTATATCCATCATCTGTTTTATACTCATTAAATAATCCTCCTAAACCAGCAAACTCAACAAAATAATCTTCAATATTTTGATCTAATAAGTATTTATTATAAATAATATCTCTTTCTGCATTATATCCCAACTTTAAAATATCTACTTGCAACTTTCCTAAACTAGCAGATTCATCAACCCCAGAATCAATTAAATAAAAAAAAGCTGCCCCTACAGAAATTAAAGCAAATATCATTACAAGAGTAGGCAATATTCCTTTTTTCCCTAATAACATTCTTCCTCCTCCCCTTTACTAAATTTTTCATCAAACATAGAGTTATCCAAACAAACTTCAACGCCATTTAGATATTCTAAACAACTTGCCTTGCTTCCATCAAACTTGCTTTCTCCAATAAACAACTCATTATTAATAGATAACATATAACATTTGCCATACACGCTATCAAAAACATTTTTTGTTCCATCTATCAACTCATCTTTATAATTTCCATCTTCCTTCCACAACAAAATTAAATCACCTATATTTTGACCATTATAAGAACTCTCTAAATATGCTTCCAAAACATAAATATTCTCTAATGAACTTAAATCCTGATCTAATTCCATACTATACTTAACCCCATTCAAACTCCCAAAAGCAAGAGCATAAACAATAAATCCTCCCAATAAGATAACTGTAAAGATTATACTAAACAAATCCGCCAATACCACATCTCCTTTTTTATCCATTTTTACCTATAACTAAAATATCTAAAACCCCCCTTTCAAATTCATCACCATTTTTTACCAAGACATACTTCCTTGTTTTGTAACAATCATAACCTGAAGATTTTAAACCACAAACAACTTTTTGACTACTCACCTTTTCATTTGCTTCAACACCCACAACATTCATGTTTCCATTGTCTTCATAAGATAAAGTCAATTCAACCCCCAAATGACTATTTTCTAAATCAATGCAATTTTTTAGAGCCTCACTAGAGAACTTTTCTAAATCAACAAAATAAGAACCCCCAAAACATTCCTGACTAAATATCCTGTAAACAATTTGATGTTGTTCCAATTTAAGAAAATCTATTTCTTTATGTATAGCAACACTAAAAACACCTCCAATAACAATAACAACAAAAATCAAAGATAAAGCATAATAAATCATCCTCAATTGTTCTTTTTCAAACACCTGCCCTTTTTTAGAAAGCCTATTCTCCAGAAACATACAGTCTTCCTCCCTCTTTTTGTATTACTAACTCATTTTTATTCACAACCTCAAAATCAACACTTTCTAGATCGGCCCCAACACAATACTTTAATTTTTCATTATCAAAACTATCTTCTTTCATACTTACAACAAAACCACAGTCTTTACTAAATTTAACTTTTAGATAATCACTTTTTGAGTCCAAATTATAATATAAACTAACGTCTCCTTTCAAAGCTAAAATACTATTTGTCGCTAATGCAAGGTCATAAGCACTATATTCTTCATAAAACGAACTACCCTCTGCAACATTTTTCATTGCTAACAGCAAAGGCAAAAATACCACAACTGCAATCAAAACATATCCCAACCAAAAATAAGCTCTTTCTTCCATTAAGAGAAATATAAAAATACTAATTTATATTACTTTTCCTCTTCTTTTATAACCAAAACATTGTCTTCTAATTTAAGATACAAACTAAAATACTCGCCTTGTGTTACACTTACAATTCCATAGTCTTTTCTTGTTGCTTCAATTTTGTCAAAATCATATGTCAAAATTAAATCAGAATCCAAGCACGCATCCCTATCATTCTCATCCTTACATACAACTAAACAAGCCCTATTAAAACAATTAGTAGGCCTTTCATAATAACCATCTTCTCCTGATCCAAAATTCGCATCCTTATTAAACGCAACTAATCTATAACCCTTATCCAAATAAAAAATAGTACTATCCTCCCCATCTAAACCAACAATAGTATTATTCAACACATCCACATAATCCCTTGTAAGTTCCACATCAGAAGGAAAAACAAATGCAAGAATTTTATCTCCAACGCCAAGAACAAATAAAAGCAAAGCTATGCCTAACAACAATCCCACTAAAGATTTTATACTCATAACAAATCCATCGCCTTTTCTATTCATTTTCCTATGCTCACATTGCTAACATCTCTTGCTAAACCTAAAAAGCCTTTTACACTCTCAAAAATAGATTTTGATTGTCCTGAAAATATAAAAACAATAACAACTAAAACAATAATCAATACAATAAGAATAACAATTGTTTCTATAGATAAACCTTGACCTTCCTTTCGTTTATTAAATAAAGAAAAAAAATTTAGCATTGTATTGCTGGACAGCTAACCTCACTTAAATCTACACAATATAAGGTTGTATCTGCTTTCTTATCCATATCCGTATCTACCTCAAAAGATTTCTCGCAAAATTTAGACCTAAATACTTCTGATCCACTAGATTCATAACTTTGACAATATCCATTACAAGTCAAAACTACAGTTTGAACATCTAAAGCACTTCCACCAAAAACTTTATTCCACCATTCAACAAAATTTCCAGTACCTCCAGTCAAAGCAACAACTAAAATAACCAATACAAAAATAGCTAATATGGTTATTATAATGGTATTAATAGAAAGTGATTGACCTTTTTTATCATTCATTTTTTTATCACCTCTTAATAGATTTTATCACAGAGTTTATATAAACTTTTTGGTTAGCTACAAACCCCATGATTTCTTAAAACAGAAGCATCTCCATTCAATATGCAAACAAATCCCTCTCTAGCCCGATACATATAATATGCCTCATCAAGATTCTTTATTACCTTATCCCCGCTCAAAGTTTCATACTGGATAATATAATTTTCTCCTGCTACAATATCCACTTCACTGTCTTTCATATATCCATTAACCCCGATCAACCTATCAGTCTCATCACCAACACAAAGCTTAACACTATCTACCCATTTATCAACAACAAACCCTCCCTTATGATTAAACAAAGATAGTTTAACACCATTCCCATCTTCTTTAAAAACAAGTTTATATCCATTCGGAATAGCTAAACTTTCATTATTACAAAAACAGCTATTATTATTAGAATTTACACAGTCTCTCATTTTTTGATAAACATTATCCAAAAAATAAACTCTTGCTTCGTTTTGAACAGCACTCTCTTCTGGAGTCAGACTTATACTCTCAAACCCTAACATGCTACCCAAACTTCTTAACACACTTGGCCCCCATACAGCAATGACAACTACCACAATTATAACAAGTAATGCAGAAATTACATACTGCCAACCAATCCCCCCTTTTTTATTCATCTCAACCTCCAAACCTTAAAACAGTTTTTAAATTATCTAACGCATCAACAATCTTTTCTTTATTCCCAAAAACGATAATTAAAACTACAACTAACAAAATCAATAATAAAATCCAAGTTCCTAATTTATCCCAAACCAACTCTCCTTCTTTATTTATTGATTGCATGCTTCTATTACCTCTTTATCAGACCCAACATAAAGCATAGGAAT
>CAZQVG010000035.1:0-5468 GCA_964596705.1 Candidatus Woesearchaeota archaeon
AAGTTGTTTTTTATATCTATTATTAAGCAAAACTTGTAATATATCTACTACTATGTCTCTAGAATCCCCCGGTTGGAGTAAGCCAATTGATAAACATAATTTTCTTGTTAGTTCTCTTTTTGTATAAGAAGAAGGTTTTTCATATCTCCTTAATGTTATCTCTGATAATGGTGTATCTTTTGATATTGTTTTTGGCATAGATTGAAAATGATTGGTTTTGTTTAAATATTTTTTGCATTTTTCATAAAAAATATAAATAAGTTCAGTATATATATTATAGTAAATAAATTAAAGGAGGTGAGGCAAGATGACCAGAGAGATTGCTCCATTCTCCGGAAGATATTTCCCCGACTTTTTTAGAAGATTAGATAGTATATTTAGAAATTATTTTGATGACTTTTTTGAATCGGGAGAGAGATATAGGGTGCCTGTAACATCTATCAGAGAAGAAGATGACAAGTATGTGGCGAGATTTGAAGTTCCAGGAATAGATAAAAAAGATATTGTGGTGAGTGCAGTAAATGGGGGATTAGAAGTGAAAGCAGAAACAAACGAAGAATCAGAAAATGGTAGTCACGTAAGCAGGTTTTATTCAAGGTTGGGGTTGCCAGAGGCCATTAATATTGATGGAATAACATCGAGCTATAAGAATGGTGTTTTGGAGGTATACTTGCCAAAGAAAGAGCAAGTTAGATCAAGAAAAATTGAAGTTAAGTAAACTTTTTCTTTTTCTTCTTGTTTTCTATTACAATAAAACTTAAAAAGGCAGTTCTAAAATAGAAGCTAAAATGGCAGATTTAATAGCATTTTTATCTACAGGCAAAGGGACCTGGGGACATGTAAGTGGATTAATTAATAACGAAGAGTGGGAAAAAATATATTTGTTGACAAATGATTTTGGTAAAGAAAAATTTAGTGCAAATGAAAAAACTGAAATGATTGTTGTTGATGCAAATAAAAGTGTTGAAGAGTTAAGAGATGAAATAACTGAAAAATTAAAAGATAAGGTTTCTGGTGAAATTGGTGTTAACTTTATTTCTGGCAGCGGAAAAGAACATATGGCCTTGATCTCAGCTCTTATAAAGGTGGGAGTCGGGCTTAGATTTGTTGTTTCAAGTCAGGATGGTGTTAAAGAGATTTAGAAAGATTTATATCTTATTTTATTTATCTTAATCTTATGGGGTTATTTGATGAAATTCTACATGATAATGAAAGTTTGTTCTTAGATGAAATTGCGTTAGATTATGACTTTATACCTAAAGAGATTCCATATAGGGAAGAACAGCAACATTATATTGCAAGCTGTATAATGCCTTTGTTGCAAGGAAGAAATGGAAGGAATTTATTTGTTCATGGAGCGCCAGGAATAGGAAAAACTTTGGCAGCATTATATGTGAAAAGAGAACTAGAGGAAAAAACAGATGATGTTGTTGCAATCTATGTTAATTGTTGGAAAAGAGATACTAGTTATAAAATTTTGTTGGACATTTGTGAGCAAATTGGATATAAATGGGTACATAATAAAAGAACAGATGAACTTATGGATGTCATTGCAAAGATCTTAAACAAAAAGGCAGCAGTTATTTTCCTAGATGAAGTTGATAGAGTAAAAGAAATAGATATATTGTATTCCTTAAGTGAAGATTTGTACAAAAAATCAATTATAATGATTGCAAATGATGCAAATTGGTTCAGCAATTTAGATGATAGAATAAAATCAAGATTGATCGCAGAGTTTTTAGAGTTTAAACCATATAATGCGATTGAAACAGAAGGTATAATGAGGAAAAGGGCAAGTTATGCATTTGTTCCTGAAGTCTGGGATAAAGAGGCATTACAAGCAATAATTGACAAAACAATAGAAATTAAAGATATTAGAAGTGGGCTGTTTTTGTTGAGAGAAGCTGGGAATATAGCAGAAAGTAAAGCATCTAGAAAGATTACAATGGAGCATGCTAAGCTTGCACTTTCTAAGTTGGAGAGTTTTAAGATAAAGAATGTGGCTGAATTTAGTGAAGCTGAACAAAAAGTTTTAGATTTAATAAAAGAAAATTCAGGAAAGACAATAAAAGAATTATATGAACTTTGTCAAGATGAGTTTTCTTATAGAAATTTCCACAGAAAAATTGATGAATTAAAGAAAAACAATATGATTGAAGTTGTTGAAAGGCCAGGCAGATCTCCGATTGTTAATTATTCTAGGAAATTGACTGAATTTTAATAAGATTTTTAAATTATGTGTTATTTCTAAATTTATGGGCCAATTATTAAGTCTAGATATTGAAAGTATAATATTACAAGAGGTTTTTGATAGTTTGGATGAGGATATGAGAAAATTAGTTAGGAATGAAGTTATTGATTTATTGTATGATCGGGTTGAATGTGCCTTTTACGGGATTGATTATGTAGATCCAGATAATTTAAGGGCTTATGAGGTTGTAATGGACAGATATGGATTGTTAGATCCGTTAAATCCTAGTTAGGTGATTGAAAGATAGCTAGTTCTTCTAAACTATTCTTAAGTAGATTTAGCTTGCCAAGCTTGCCATGCACGCGGGCGAGGTATATAAAGAGGACTTCCCAAAGAAGAGAGTAAGGAGGCAGATAAAATGGAACAATACAAAAGTTGGGAAGAATACTTTGAGCAGGCTTGTGAAATAAAGTTCTGGGAAATTGTGAATGAAGGTGCCTTAAAACAGCTTGGGGAGGTGTAAAAAAATGTTGAATTATTATGATGCAGAAGATTTAATTAAATTTGAGGAAGATGGAGATTTAGAAGCCTGGGAAACTGGGCTAATGATGGGTTTTTTAGCAGCCTAAAAAGGTTTAAAAACTTCTTTCTTCTTATTTTTTAGATGAAAATCTTTGCATTTACAGATCCGCATTTTGACGATGAAGTTCCGGATAGTTTTATTGAGAGGGCAAAAGATGCAGATCTAGTGGTGTGTGCAGGAGATTTTACTAATTTTGGAAGGAACATAAATAAAATAATGAGGGGTTTCTTAAAATTCAAGAAACCATTTGTTTTCATTCATGGAAATCATGAAGAGGGAGAAGATTTTAGCAAATTCAAGAAATATAAAAATCTAAAGTATATCCACAAAAAGGGTTTTGTTTTTGGGGATTATTTGTTTATTGGTTTTGGGGGTGGTGGATTCTCTGAGAGATACAAAGAACTAGAGGATTTAGTAGAAAGAGTAAAGAAAAAGAAAAGCAAGAAAACAATAATATTTGTCAGTCATGCTCCTGTTTATGGAACAAGTACAGATCTCTTAAATGGGTTAGGGCATGTTGGAAGTAAATCTGCTTTAAAATTTGTAAAGGAGATAAAACCTATGCTTGTTATTTGCGGACATATAGAAGAGAATTTTGGGCAGATAGACAATATTGGAAAAACATTAATAATTAATCCTGGGAAAGAAGGGAGAATATTGGAGATTTAAGATGAAACTAAAAACAGATGCTTTAACTGTGTGGCAGGAATTAAAAGAGATGAATAATTTGTTTCCATATAGGTGTTGTAGGATTGCTGCATCAAGAATGAATGAATTAGGTTATGAGATTGTTAGAGGAGTTATAAGGGTAAGCAACTATTGTGGATTAGGGATTAAAAAAGAATTGCCTCATGTTTGGAATTATGATAAAGAAACCAAAATTTTTGTTGATCTAACTGCTTCACAGTTTAATATTCACTTGCCAAAGCTAGAGCATATGCCAGATATTTATTTTTGGCAAGAAAATGATATTCATCTTCATGACAGATATGTTGCAAAGAAAATTGGGAGTTTTCAGGCCATTTAAGTGCTAAATTATTTTAAAATTTCATAATTCTGTCTGGAGTATCTTCTTTAGCTAATAAGATTGCTCTTGATCTTTCATGAGTGTCGATTATTTTCATATCTAATAATTTCCCAAGTTTTTCTGCAAATTCTAAACATTCTTCATAAGTTGGTACATTTTCTAGAGTCAATCTTTGTCTGGATTCGCCTACCCAAGAATAAGATTTAACTTCAACCCAATCGGGATTTGCTTTTTTGATCAGTTCAGCGTAATCTTCTTCATTAGACATGTTTATTCCTTTTACAGCAGTTATTCTTATTACTCGTCTTGTTTTTAGTTTTGATAATATTTCTAAAGACCTATTTAATCTTTCCCAGAAATCTTTAAGCAAAGGATTATCTGTTTTTAAGTAAAGCTCTTTTGTTGGTGCATCTAAAGAAAGGTAAAGTTGAGTTGGCAATGGATCTAGTTTTTCTAAAGCATCTGGGAACATTCCATTAGTTACTAAAAATGATGTATAACCTCGATTTGTTAATTCTTTTATTAGTTCTTTAAGTTTAGGATAAATTGTTGGTTCGCCAGTTAGACTAATGGCAAAATGTTTTGGATCTTGAGCTTGTTTAAATTTATCCTTATTTACTTTTTTATTTCCACCAAATCCAGATAGAAGTTCACGTTGAGCTTTTATTGAGTTTTCTATTATTTTAACAGGATCGTCTATTTCTTTCATTGTTTCTGCAGTGTAATAATCTAGAGATCTCCAGCAAAAAACACATCTATTTGGGCAGACCATAGAAGGAGTCATTTGAACGCATTGGTGGGTGTTTATCCCGTAGAATTTATGTTTATAGCATTCGCCTCCATCTAATAATGAGTTTTTTGTCCAACTGCAAATTTTTACACTACTATGATCTCCTGTAAATCTATATCCTTGTTTTTCTAAAACTTTTTTTCCTGGATCATCCATTTTGAAATAGAGTTTGATAGTTCATATATATTATTTTCTCTAATTCTTCTTGAGTGATTTTTTTTATTTCTGCGATTTTCTTGAGTGAATCTTTTATGAATGCAGGTTCATTTGGCTCATCTCTTGGGGATAAATATGGTGCATCTGTTTCTGTTAATAATCTGTTTAAAGGAACACGTTTTGTTAGTTTTCTAAATGTTTTGCTCTTGACTACTGTTGTAGGTATGCTGAAGTAATAGCCCAATGTCAGTGCTCTTTCTGTTAGTTCTTTATTGCCAGAAAAACAATGCATAAGAACTTTCTTAGCATTATTTTGTTCTAAAAGATCAATTGTTTCTTTTTCTGCTTTTCTTGAATGGATGATTATTGGGATATCTAATTTATTTGCTAAATGGATTAGTTTTTTTAAGACGTGTTTTTGTTTTTCTAGGTTTTCGACTCGAAAATTATCTAAACCTACTTCTCCAATTGCAATTGGTTTTTGTTGTTCTATAAATTCTAATTCTTTATCGATCCCTTGATCTGAAAGTTCTATTGCATGGCTAGGATACAAGCCTAGAGCAACTTTAACTTTGGGATATTTTTTTGAGATTTCTAAAATTCTTCTATTGCTTTTTGGAGAAGTTCCATTTGTTATTATTGCTGCAAAATCTTTAGCGTTTTGCATAACTTTATCTAAATCTTTTTCTTTTTCTAAGTAGTCCAAGTGTGTATGTACATC
>CAZQVG010000036.1:0-5448 GCA_964596705.1 Candidatus Woesearchaeota archaeon
GTTTTAGTTGAGGTGTTTAGAAGAGGGCATTTAAGAAGTGCCCAATTTGAGTATCAAAAACAATTTGTTGATATGCCAACAAAGAAAGGGGAAAAACCAGTTATACATAGGGATAAAATTAAGGATTATGTTGGTAAATATCTAAGCAAATTAGAGGATGATAAATTTGGAGAAGTATTTTTACCATATGCTTTAAGTTTATTCCAGAAGAAAAAGAAATAATTAATTTTCTTCTTTTAATTCAGTTCTAATTATTTTCTCTCTTTTAATTAATTTAGCGGTTATATCCCTCATTAATTTTTCAAATTCAATTGTCCTAGCCATCAATTCATCTATTTCTTTACCAGAAAGAGATTTCACGTTTCCATGAACAATATCGTGAGCCAGTTCATACATTTCTTTATACCATTTAATATATTTTTTATCTAATCTTGGAAAGACCTGTTCTAACATTTCAGGAACGTGCTCTGGGCTAGGTGGAGTCTGATTTCTAGCCATCAAAGCTGCATGTGCAGCATCAACCATTGCCCAGTATAAATGTTCAATTGAGTTAATAATATCAAATTTTGCTCTAGAAATGTGCAATGGTGCACGTTTTAGAGTTGTAAATATTGCTTCTGGGGTAGGCCTTATTCTTCCTTTTGCTAGCAATACTTTTAATGGATCAAAAAATCCACCATAATCGATTAATGTTTGGCCATAACGTATTATGTTTATAGCTGCGGGCTCTCCTTCTCTAACATCTTCCCAAAATGCACTAAGTGTTACTGTGTTAATATGAAGTTTATTAGCATATTTTTGTTTATCAACTAGTTTTCCCAATTCTTCTCTATACCAAGCTATTAATTCTTGATCCCATTGGATAGAACAATCATCTACAATTATTAAGATATCAATATCACTCCCTCTAGATATGTTTCGTTTAGCTACGCTACCAAATAGTACTATGGATTTTATGACTTCCTGGAATTTTTTATAGGCTTTTGTTGCAAAATCGTAAGCAATATCATAATCTGTTTTAATTTTTTGAGATTTTTTAGAAGTCTTTTTCGTTGTTTTCCTCTTTTTTGCCATAGTAAATATTTTAACTCCTTTATTTAAAAAATTATTGGTTTGGTGTGCCTGCAAATCTACTTCTATTGCCTGATGATTGGCCTCCAAGTTCTTTTGGCAGTCTTGAGAAGCCTGCTCCAAAAAATGTGTCAAAGTGCTTTTCGGGTAAAATGTCTCCGTAACCAACTAAATATGACGCATATAGGTCACGTGCATCTGACCAATATGGTCCCGCATCATAACTATAAACTGGAGAATTAAGGTATTCTAAACTAGGCATTAATGGACTGGTTTTAAAATGGGCAGCGTAGCCTCCAGATTCTATAATGTTTCTTCGTTCTTTGTCTGCTGCTTTTTCAAGTTCTTTTAAGTGTTCTTTTATTGGAACATCCCCCATGCCTAATGCTAAGTGAGAATCTGCAAATCCAAAGTTATCTGTTAAATGCACATGTTTTACGTACTTTGCAATCTTTTTAGTTTCTTCTATAATGTCTTTTTCAGTATAACCTTGTTTTTTTAGTTGATGAATATGTCCAACATCCCAAGTTGCACCAATTATTTTTTCTGCAATTTTTTTAGCTTTTTTCTTGTCTATTTTCTTTTCCTTAGCAATTTGTTCTGCAAATTTATCTCTAGATTCTTCGATAAGTTTTTTCATTTCGCCTGCTCTAGAAAGAACCATATTTGGGAATACGTTTTCTAAAGCTATTATTGGGGCTTTGTCACCATATTTTTTATATACACGTTTAGCTACGTTTGAGATAGTTTCCACAGTTTTTTCACGAGCAAACTCTTCTACTGGGACGTAAAGTTCAGGAGCAGGAAGTTCACTTATAACATCTAAGGTTTCATTTGACATATCAATTATTTTCTGAAAATGTTGTTTTTGTAAATGAGTTAGTTCTTGTATATCCCGTTCTGAGAGAGGTTTATTTTTTTTCTTTTTCATTTGCTCTTCTATTTCATCAACTTCTCTAAAACCTTCAATATAAACTTTCTTTGCACCTTTTAGTATGTCATTAATTTTTTTAGAATATTTCTTTTCTTCCTTTTTTGTTGGTTTATAGTATTTTACAAATTTGTCATGGAGTTTATTTAAGTTAGAAAATAATTGTTGATTATATTCCTGAATATGTCTGTTAATAACTGCAATCTCTCGTTGTTTGGATTGTAATTCATAGATTTTCTCCGGAGGAATCTCCCCGTTTGGATATTGGGCTTCAATTCTAAACATTTCTCGTTCTTTATCAAGTTTCTTTTTAAGTAGATTATCTCTAGCATCTTGCATTGCCATTAATTGCATTTTTTCTTGGTCCCACATTGTGTGGTTAATTTCACGTAATTTTGAGTCTGGGTCCCTAATTTTTTTTCCTTCAAGATATTCTAGTTCTTCTCTTTCTAATGGAACAATTTTTCCCTGATCATGATCAATTATGTACATTGTTCTTTTTACTTCTTCACCATCTATTTTTTCAGTATATTGTCCAGGAACACCAATTGTTGTATGCATATTAACCGGAACATTTCCAGAAGGATCTAGTTGGTGAGCACGATCTAATACAGATTCTATATAACGTTCATTTTCTCTTCTTGATTCTTCTGACCAACCTTGTTGAGTAAATCCTGCAGGATCGATTATTGGAGCATGAACAGAAACATTTGAATCTGTAAGTTTTGCTAGCCTCCTCATTTCTTTAAAATGTTGCTCTGGTATTGTTTCAAAAACATCTTGTTGGATTGCTCCAATTTCAACATTTTTCATCCCTGAATTAAGAAGTCTCCCCATCTCTGAAATTTGATTTGGTGTTTGTGGGCTGGTTGGAGCACCTTGTCTAGAAAAAGCTAATTTTATGTCTGTGTCCATATCGTTATATCTTCTATTATGAAAATCTGCCATCTTTATGTTAATTCGTATTTGATACTTATATGTTTTTTCTTTTTTAGTGGATCAAGTTCTGGTTTTTCTATGTCTTTAAGTGATGTTAATTCAATATCTACTATTTCATCTGATCGTGTATGTGTTAAGTATGTTCGTGTATCTTCTTCATTTACAAAATAATTTCTTATTTCTGCACTTGAAAGATTTAGTTTTTCTAATATATCTTCTTTTTTGAGCGGGTTATAAATAATCATCTGTTTTGTTAGTTCTCTAGATTCAGCAGCATAATTTGGAATTATTCTTGTATATTTTATTGTATTTGATAGTTCTTCTGTTTCCTCTGTTTTTTGGTCTTCTGGAAGTTTTGAGCTTAAATTTTCTTGTTGAAGAGGTTTTGATTGAGGTAAATCTATTTTTGGTGTTGGGATTGTTATACGCTCTTCTAAATCTTCTTCGGATATTAATTCTGAGAGAATTTTTTCTAGTTCTTGTTTTAATTTTTTGTTTTTTATGTTATTTATTTGTTTTATCAAGAAATTTATCTGTTCTTCTTTTTTTGTTAATTTAGTTAGCTCTTCTTTTATTTTTCTTAATTCTTGTTTTACCATGTTAACATCCGGTGAGATTTTTTGAATATATCATAGAGGGTTATAAGTCTGTCTCTTGCGGTGTTTTTGGCTTCTTTTTGTATTTTTTCTATGTGGTAAGGGGACGCTTCCTTTTTCCCCATCAAATAATCTCCTACTGGAGCAAATAATTCTTTTAATCCCTTTAGTGGGTTCGGAAATTCAAGATTATTTTGTTTTGTGGGTTGTTCTTCTTGTTTCTTTTCAGGTTCTAAGTAATGATCTATATCTGCTTGTAAGTCTTTTAAGCTTGTTTCTGTTAATTCTTCAACTAAATCCATATCTTCGTATACTTCTAATTGTTGAATATCTTTTATATCTTTATCTGTAAACGAATATGCTCTAAACCAAATATCAACTACCCCCATATGAGCGAAATGTGTTGATTGGCCCGCCCTTGCAACTTGAGGGGCTGTTCTGAATTGGAATTCTACCTCTAAACAGGAATAGTAATCTTCTTTAAAGTTTAGATTTTCATAAGATTCGTGGACGTCTTTTGGATCTATTTTTTGTTTAGCAAGAAGTTTTAGCTCCATCATTGTATTGTTGAAAGTTGCTACAATGTCTGGGCTAGGCAATCCTGATTTAGTTCTAAATTCTTTCATACCTAGTTTTTGAGCAGCTCTTAGATATGGTCGTGCCCATTTAGTATAAAGTCTTAAAGCATCTACTTGAGATTTTAGATAATTTTTTTCTATTGAGTACCTCTTTCTTAATTCTTGTTCACTGGATTCTCTCCATTTTAAGTATTCTGTAAGTTTTTTCTTAAGAAGCACTTTTACTCTTTTATTTAGATCTAATTTATCTACTTGTTTTAGAGAATCTGTTTGCATAAATGCATCTCTTAATGTTACAAATTGTAGATCTCCCCTAGTAAGGTTGTTTATGCTTCCAATACCTGTTTTAATATCAACTTGGTCCATCCAAATTCCTTTTAAGGAGTACTCTGCAGCTTGTTTTTTTTGTTTGTCACTTGATTTTGCATCATCATAAATCTCTAAACGCATGTCATATTCCCTCAAATCATAAATTAAGTTTATTATTGTTCTTAGTACAGCATTAATGGTTTCTAGAATTTTCATTGCTCTGTCTTGCATTACACTTGCTTTTGTTCCTACATCTCCAAAATATCCGCCACCAACACTGGCTTCAAATTCTTCCTCTACTTTATCTACTTCAAATCCTAATCCACTTGGAGAATCATTTCTTAGAAAGTCAAGAACCCAGAAATAGATTGGTTCTAGTGTCTGGCCAAATGTGTCATAGGTTATATGAAACTCAAAAGGATCTCCATTCTCTAATTTGACTATTTTTTCTTCTTTTATTAAGTTTACAAGTTCTCTTCTTAATTCCCTTCTTTTTGTAGGAGTAAGGTCTTTATCTTGAAGCTGTGCTCTTAGAGAACTTATTTTTTGTTTATTGTCAGACATATATTAAATACTTTGAATTTGTTTGTTTTAAAGTTTTCGGTAAGGTTTAAATAATTGATATTTAGTGTAATTTTATGAAAGAATTAAATGGTTTTTTTATTATTGGAGGGTTAGTTGTCCTTTTAGATCAAATTACAAAATATTTGTTTAAGGGAGTTAATTATGGAATTTTTAGGTATACTATTAATGATGGTGCTGCATTTAGTCTGTTTCAGGGAAAAATATTGTTTTTAATTATTGCATCTATTATTGCATTAGTATTTTTATTTTATTTTGAATTAAAAGTTCCTCAGCTATATTTGCCATTAGGATTTATTTTTGGTGGAACAATTGGGAATTTAATTGATAGGATATTGTTTGGTTATGTAAGGGATTTTATTGATTTAAGATTTTGGCCTATTTTTAATGTTGCAGATAGTTTCAATGTTATTGGGGCTTTTATAATTGGATGGTATATAGT
>CAZQVG010000037.1:0-3748 GCA_964596705.1 Candidatus Woesearchaeota archaeon
TTATAAGCCTAAGATTGAATATAAATGTGGGGTAGATTTAGGAAATATTTATGTAAGAGATTATAAAGAGTTATTTGAATTAATACTGAAAGATGGGCTGGTACTTACTGAATCTAAAAATGGAATAGAGAGAGTTTTTGATCAAACAAGATTAGCTGGTAAAAAGTTGCATAATCTTTTGGAACTTGTTTATTTTTGGTATAAATCAAATATAAGGGGCCATTATATGGCTTATTTTGATTCTAGTATTTATGTTCCGTTTAGTTTTTATCATAGACTAGATAATAATGAAAAGAGGGAGAGGGGGCTAGATCAATTTGTTATGCATGAACTTTCACATCATTTGTGGTTTGTTGTTGGAGGGGATAGTGTTCCTTTAGAAAAAAAATTAAGGATGAGATATACTTTTTGGGCAGAAGGATTTGCTGAGTATTGTGCATACAGATATTTTGCTGATTTATATCCAGAAGATTATAAAGTTCAAAATCCAATTTTAAGAAATAATATGTTGGCAATAAATAAAATCGAGAAAGTTTTAAGGAGTTCAGATGATTCTTTTGAACTTTTAGATATTCCTAGAGAATGGCAATTTATAGATTTTTTGTTTTCTTAAGTTAGAGCTTGCCAAGCTTGCCATACATATAGGAGAAATTTATAAAGAGATTTAGATAGGAATTAAAGGAGGGAAAAAATGAAAAAATCAGCTGTTTTTAATGTTGTGTATGATAGGGAAAATGATATGTTGTATCTTCATTCTAAAAATGGTAAGGCTAAAGAATCTGTAGAAGTTGTTGAAGATATAGTTTTAGATATTGATAAAAACAATAATCTTGTAGGGATTGAATTTTTTTATGCTTCTGAATTTTTTAAAGCATTAGATAGGGTAATTAATGAAAATGTTTTGGAAAATTTAAAGAATGTTAAAATTAGGATTAATCATTATAGGAATTATATAATCATAAGTTTAGACCTTGAATTTAATGGCAAACTAATAAAAGAAAAACTTCCGCCATTGTCTTTGAGGGAGTATGAAAGTCCTTTAGTTTCTTCTATTGCTTAATCAATTAATCGAAAAGTTTATATATGGTAATATTGCCATAATATTATGGTAAAAAATCATATAAAGATAATAATGGCTTTACTTGAACAAGGTAATGAGAGTATTAGTATTTATAGATTATCTAAGTTAGTTAAATTAGACTACAAAAATGTTTACACCAGTGTGATGGATTTAGAAAAGAAAGGATTACTTGATATAAATTCTTTTGGCAATAGCAAACAAATAAAATTGAAAAGAATTGTTCACCCTTATATTTTTGAAGCAGAGTTTGAGAGAAGGAAAAACCTTTTTAGGAATAAAGATTTTTTAGTTATAAGCAATACATTGGCTAGTTTGAATTTTCTATTTATTGTTTTATTATTTGGATCTTATGCAAAAAGGGAATCTAGAAAAGGTTCAGATATTGATTTATTGATAATATGTGATAAAAATAAAGAAGCAGAGATAAATAATAAATTAGATCTATTTCCTTTAAAGATTCATGCTTCTTTTGTTGATTTTGGTGAGTTTATTAGTATGGCTAAATTAAAAGAGTTTAATGTTGTTAATGAAGCAATAAAGAATAATTTTATTTTAGTTGGGATTGAGGATTATTATAGGTTGTTAGAAAATGTTGGATGATAAAAGAAAAAAGGAAGCAGAAGTAAATGTAAGATCTTATTTAGAAGAGGGATTGTTAAGAAAATCAGATTTTAATGAAAATGTTTTTCATATATTAAAGAAAAATGCAATGGATAGTTTAGATATAGCTAATTTCTTATATGCTAATAACAAATCTAACTTGTGGGTTATTGTTATCTCTTATTATTCTATGTTCTATATTGCTAATGCTTTATTATATAAACTAGGGTATAAAGTTGGAGATAAAATTGTCCATAAAGTTACTGTAGATGCTTTAATAGTTTTTGCTAGAGATAAATTAAGAGAGCATTTGATTGAAAGTTATGAAGACACTATGGATGAGGCATTAGCTACAATAAAGTCTGATGAACTTATTAAATACTTTGATTTTGAAAGAAAGAAAAGAGGATTAATACAGTATAATACTTCTGAGGAAATTAAAAGATCAAAAGCAAAGACATCTTTAGATAGGACTAAAGAATTTGTGTTTCAGTTGATTAAAATGATGGAATAGCTTGCCAAGCTTGCCATATGTGTGAATGAGATTTATAAAGAAATAAAATAATTATAAAGATACACCTCCTTATTTTTTTAAAACATATATTTTATAAAGTATGTGTTTTTTGTGAGGCAGATGATTGAGTATGTAAAAAAACCAGATAGTGAAAGAGAAATATTCAAGAAGTTAAATGGTTTAGTTAGTGAATGGTTTAAAAATAAGTTTGGAAAACTGTCAGAAACACAACTTTATAGTGTTTTAAAGGTTTATAATAGAGAAAATATATTGCTATCTGCTCCAACTGGTAGTGGGAAAACATTGTCTGCTTTTACTTCAATATTGAGTAATTTATTAGATCTAGCAGAGTATAATAATTTAGAAGATAAGGTTTATGCTGTTTATGTTAGTCCATTAAAAGCATTGTCAAGAGATATTGAAGTTAATTTAAAAGAACCACTAAAAGAAATGGTTGAAGCTGCAAATCTAAAAGGAAAAAAGCTGCAAAAGATAAGAATTGGTGTTAGAACTGGGGATACTTCAGTTAAAGAGAAACAAGATATGCTGAAAAATCCACCACATATATTGATCACCACTCCTGAAAGTTTAGCTATTCTACTAATGAGTCCAAAATTTTATGAGAATTTGAAAACTGTAGAGTGGTTGGTTGTTGACGAGATACATGCTTTAGCTGAGAATAAAAGAGGGGTGCATTTAAATTTACTTATGGAGCATTTACAATATTTAAGTCCTGATTTATGTAGGATTGGTTTAAGTGCTACTGTTGAGCCAATAGAAGAAGTTGCCAAGTATTTAGTTGGTGTTAATAGAAGCTGTAAAATAATAAATGTTGATTTTAATAAGAAGTATGATTTAAAAGTAATTTCTCCTTTGCCTGATTTAATTAATTGCAGTTATGAACAATATCAAGATGCTTTGTATAATATGTTGGATAATTTAATACAAGAACATAAGACTACTTTGATATTTACAAATACAAGGGCTGGGACTGAAAGGGTAGTACATCATTTAAAACAGAGATTTCCTAAAAAATATTTTGAAAATATTGGTGCGCATCATGGAAGTTTGAGTAAAAGTCATAGATTAAATATTGAGAATAGATTAAAAAGAGGGGAGTTAAAGTGTGTTGTTTGTTCGACTTCTTTAGAATTAGGAATTGATATTGGATATATTGATTTAGTTATTTCTTTAGGCAGTCCGAAAAGTGTTGCTAGATTTTTACAGAGGTGTTTGCCGTATGATTCTAGAGTTTTGTTGGCAGATGGAACTTATAAAGAAATTGGGGAGATTGTAGAGAAAAAATTAGATGTAGAGGTTTTATCTTATGATGAAAAAAATAAGAAATTTGTTAAAAATAAAATAGCTAAATATCATAAATATGATACAGATGAAATCTATAATTTGAAATTATCGTCTGGAGTTGAATTTTCATGTACTGGAGAGCATCCTGTTATGGCAAAAGATGGATGGAGAGAAGTTAAAGATCTGAAAGAAGGCGAGGAAATTGCTGAACTATTTGAATTTGATAAAGGTAAGATTCCATATATCTT
>CAZQVG010000038.1:0-3487 GCA_964596705.1 Candidatus Woesearchaeota archaeon
ATTTATCTATTTGCTGTAAAAATTCAAAGAAATATTAGGCGGTGTTGACAGGCCGAAAACAGGATACAGGAAACAAGCCAAAGACTTGCAACCTATAAACTGAAACCCATCAACACCAAAAAAAATATATATTCTCATGTATTTAAAGGTTTTTATTTTGCATTTCACGCAAGAGTAGTATCAATTAAATCTAATTTTTCTTAATCTAATTGAAGGCCCGCCAGTAAAAACAGGAATGCCTTGCATTGGCTCTCCTTTGCCACAAGTTGCTGCAAAAAACTGTAAATTGTTTGCTACTGCATCAACTGAGGACCAAAATTTTGGAGTTGTTATCTCAATTATAGGAGACTTGACTGGTTTTGTTATTTCTCCGTTTTCTATAAGATATGCTTCATCTCCAACGTATCTTTGTTGGTATCTTCTATCGTCGA
This sequence comes from Candidatus Woesearchaeota archaeon, assembly GCA_964596705.1. GTDB lineage: Archaea > Nanobdellota > Nanobdellia > SCGC-AAA011-G17 > PNOQ01 > JABJPM01. The sequence continues at coordinate 432 of CAZQVG010000038.1, forward strand.
TATTCCACTCCATAAAGTTTTTTATGTAAATTCCTTTTCTTATGTCTTTAATCAATTCGTCTTCTGTGTAATCTTTTGGTTTTAAGTATGTGTTTGACATCCTTACTATTGGTTCTACAGAATAACTGTTAGCACGAGCAGCGCCATTGCTTTGGATATTCATTTTAGCTGCAGTTTCTCTATTATGCAAAAATTCATTTATTATGCCATCTTTATACAACAGTCTTTCTCTTGCTTTTACACCCTCATCATCATATAAATAAAATCCATAACTTTTTTCTATTGTTGGATCATCTGCAACAGTAACTAACTCAGAACCAATTTTTGTGTTTAACATTTTTTCAGTTATGAAGGATTCTCCTGCCTGTGCAGATTCACGGCCCATTATTCTATCTGCTTCTGTAGGATGGCCTGCTGATTCATGAACTGCAATTCCTGTGACTTCTGGACCCAAAACAATATCTAATTCTCCTTTTGGTGGAGAAATTCCATATTCTAAATTTTCTCGTAAAGCTTTTATTTCTGAGTTTAGGTGTGTATGTAAATCCCATTTCTTTAGTGCTTCGTAACCAGTTGTTGCACCAAATTGAAGATAACGTTGTATGGAGTTTGAGCCCGATAATAAGGTAATGAAGTAAAAGAAATTTACTCTAGGAATTTTTTGGGTTATTTGTGTGCCTTCTGTATTAATGAAATATTTCTCAAGAATTTCATCTGATAATGAAAATTGTTTGTGGTCTGCATTTACATTTTTATCTAACTCTTTTAGATAGTTTAATTTTTGTTCCTCACCTAATTCTTTTTTAGGTTTTATTATGACTGATTTTTTTATTGGTTTATGTTCTGCTAAAGATATTTTTTCTGAAATTTTAGATGCTTTTAGTGTTAATTTCAAAGAATTTTCTAATTCTTGTTTTATTTTGTTTTTTTCTAAATTGTTTAATGCTATAAATCCTAGACTTTTTTTTATTAGATATCTTACCCCAATGCCCTGAGTTTGTGTAAACCCGGATATTTCTGGGTTTGAATTATTTAACATGAATCCTGAACTATTTATAGATTCTAATCTTGCTTCTGCATAATCTACGCCTTTCTTTTTTAGGTACTCAATTGTGAAATCTGCTAATTCTTTTGACATATAATTTTTAAGATTAAGTTGGTTTATATAGATTTTGGATAACCTCATATTTAGAATATAAGTTTTTATAAACTATTTCAATATTTAGAGTTAAAATGAAAGATCTTTTTCCATTTGATAGTTATAGGGCGGGACAGGAATCATTCATTAAAGTGGTAAATACTGCTTTGAAACATAAAAAAGATGTGCTTGCTCAGGTTCCTACTGGAGTGGGTAAAACTGTGTCTACATTAGCGCCTGCATTAAGATATGCTTTAGAAAATGATAAGGCAGTTTTATTTCTAACTTCTAAACATACTCATCATAAGATTGCTATTGATACTTTAAAGACAATAAAAGAAAAACATGATATTAATTTTCAAGTTGCAGATTTTATAGGAAAAAGATGGATGTGTCCTAGAGAAGATATTGGAAATCTTAATTCTAGGGAATTTAGAGAGTTTTGCAAACATGTAGTTGAGAATAAAGAATGTGAGTTTTATGAAAATTTTCATAACAAGGAAAGAATTTTTGTCAATAAGTTACTAATAGAAGATCTAAAAAGTAATATCTTAAACGTTGAGGAGCTTGTTGAGAAATGTAGAAATGCAGAGGTTTGTAGTTTTGAAGCAGCTGCTATATTAGCTAAAGATGCTAAAGTTATAATCTTAGATTATTTCCACATCTTAAATCCTGGAACTAGAGAAAGATTTTTGAAAAAAATCAACAAAAAAATTGAAGATTGTATATTGATATGGGATGAAGCTCATAATTTGCCTTCTAGAGCAAGAGATTTAATGAGTGACACGATAAGTACTTTTAGTTTAGATTCATGCGTTAGAGAAGCTTCAAGATTTAACCCAGATCTAGAGCCAGAGATGATTAGGATAAGGGATTTTTTAATGAAATTAAGTGAAAAATTAGGAATAGAAAAAAATGAGGTATTGATAAATAAATCAGATTTTTATGAATTTGAAGACAAACTAATTAAGAAATTATACGAAACTGCTGAAAAGGTTGTAGAAGTTGAGAGGAGGAGTTATTTGAATTCATTAGCTAATTTTTTAGAAGCATGGAAAATTGAGGATCCAAGATTTTCTAGGATATTAAAAAGAAGTTTTAATATGAAAGGAAAACCAATTATAAGTGTATTGTACAATTGTTTAGACCCTAGTATAGTTTTAGAACCAATCTTGAAAGAAGCACATTCAAATATTTTTATGAGTGGGACTTTTTATCCATTAGAGATGTATGAGGAAATTTTTGGGCTAGATAATCCAATAAAAGTGGAGTATAAGAATCCATTTCCAAAAGAAAATAGATTGGATCTTGTTGTTCCTGCAATATCCACGAAATATGACAAAAGAAACTCCGAGATGTATAGCAGGATCGCAGACAGTATAAATGAGATTATGAATATTATAAAAGGGAATAAAATATTCTTTTTTCCTAGTTATGATCTCATTAATAAGGTAAAAGAAGAGATTAAAAATGAGAATGTTCTTTTTGAAGAGCCAAATATGAATAAATCTTCAAGGGAGGTTTTGTTGAGGAAATTTGTTAGTCTGAAGGATGAAGGTGCAAGTTTAATTGCTGTGAGTTCTGGCAGTTTTGGAGAGAGTATTGATCTTATTGGGGATAAATTAAAAGCAGTCATTGTTGTTGGTGTTCCTTTTGCTAAAAACGATTTAGAAAGTAAAGAACTAATAAGATATTATGATGAAAAATTTGGGAAAGGAATGGAATATGGATATATCATTCCTGCGTTTACAAATATAATGCAGAATGTAGGAAGATGTATTAGAAGTGAGAAGGATAAAGGGGTTATTATTTATCTGGATGAGAGATATGCTTGGAGTAATTATCGAAAGTACTTTCCAGAATATATTGATTTGAAAGGGGTTAGGAGTTTTGATGAAATTTCTGAACTTTTGAAAGA
>CAZQVG010000039.1:0-3093 GCA_964596705.1 Candidatus Woesearchaeota archaeon
TTTCCAGAAGCATTATAACCAGTAATACCAATAATCATAAAATCCAGCAATTTATTACGTTTTAAAAGAATTATTGTTAAGCAATATCTAAATCTTTTATTTTCCCAAAATATCTAGCTTTATTATCATCTCCAACAATATAACATTCAAAATTAGAAACATCTTCTAAAAACGGACTTAAAAAACTACTATTACCAATATCACTCCCCTCATTTAAACTATTAAAACTAGGCATCACAACCAAATTCTTTTTCTTATATTTTCCTACTAAAAAACACTTAAATTTCTCACTAGGCTTTTCCTTAAATCTTATAGCAGGATGCTCATGAGCAATAACAATATTATCCCTTAAATTATCCACCAACTTGTGCCCATGAATTACACTTAAATCTTCATCATCCCATCTCTCAACAAGATTCATATTTCTTCTTGCTAAAATAGATTCTAAAACAACATCATGATTTCCTTTTACAATAACAATTTCTCCAACATTTTCTTCTAAAAAATCAAACAATTCTAAAACTTCATCCCACTCTTGTGGATTAATCTTGCCAAACTCATGTTTCAGATCACCATTTATTATAACAGTTTTAACTTTATATTTATCAAAAACATCCTTTAACCTTTTTACAATATCTTTAAACTGAAATTTAGGTACAAAAACGCCTTTACTTACTAAATAATCCTCATAACCCAACTGCAAATCACCAATTATAAAAATATCCTTCTTATACAACAAACCTAAATCCACAATCTCTAAATTTTTTAATATTTCCATGATTAAAGATAATAACAAAACATCTAAAAACTTTTGTTTTTTAATAAAATAAAAAAATAATTAGAGATAGTTTACTCTTTATGTCTTCCAGATCTATATAACTCATAACCTAGACTTAAAACATTTAGAGTTACCATCCACGGATCTACACCATCTCTAAATAAACCTTCATAAGCAACAAAGCCCATTGTTGCTAATCTAATAGGTAATCTAGTTAGATGTTGTGAAGCATTATGGACCCTCTCCTCAACAGACCTAAGAGGACTAACAATGTCTAAAACATTATTAGGAAACCTATCCTTTATTTTTCTCAAACCTGTTGGTATTGCATATGCACTCATCAATCCTTCAAAAAATCCAGTTACAACACCTCTAACAGCTCCACCAACAGCATTCCCTACAATATCACTACCATTATAAGAATTATCAAGATCCAATATTCCTGCACGCCCATTTATTCTCTCTAATTCTCTAATATCTTCTAATCTTCTTTTATGTGCCTCTGATGGTCTCCCAAAAGTTTGATAATATCTTTCTTCAATCATTTTTCAAATTACCCCCAAAAAAGCAAATTTCACTCAATTTATAAATCTTTTTAAACCAAATCACCAATATCTTTATCCTTCCCAATTTTAGCTAAAACTTGTTTATGCATCCTGTTAATAAAATCCATCCTGTCTTCCATCCTCAAAATATCAACCCTTGCTTCCATCACCAAATTAAAAGCAAAAGGACTTGGTAGATTATTATAAGTTTCCTTAATCTCAATATTTCCCCATTTCACTTCTTCTAAAACTTCCTTTGCATTTTTAATATCCATCAAATCTTCCAAAACCTCTCTTCTTGCTTCTTTCAAAATAGAAAAATTATCATCTATTTCTTTTATTGCTTTCAACAAAATCATACTACTTACTTGCTGTCTTCCCACTTTTTTTCTTCTGCCTTTATACTCCCTCAAAATCATCAAAGCTCTTCCAGCACAATGTCTAAATCTCCTTTTCAAAATTTCAGTTCTTTCAATAGCATCTTTCATTAAATCATCTAATTCTTTAGAATCCAAACTTTTAAACATCTTTAAAGCTTGAATATTTTTATAGCTTGCAATATAAAACCCATTATCATTCACCCCCACCTCAATATCCCTTTTATGTTTCTTGCCAACTAAATAAGCAACTGCCCTACTTAAAACATCATTCACTCTTCTGCCAAACAGACTATGAAAAATAACATGTTGTTTGCCATTCTCATCACTATAATGTTCAACTAAAATTCTTTTATCATACGGAATTAAAGAATATAAATACTGCTCTTTAAAATACTTATATATAGCATTTGCAGTATTATCATCAACATACAGATAATTATGAATAAATCTTAATATTGCTTTTTTATCATCATTGTTTTTAAAATATTCTTCCATCAACCTTCTAAACTTCCCAATTTCTTTGGCTAAATCAAAACTCAATGGCAGCATCTCAGAAAACCAAGAAGGTATTGTTGGAGATTTTCCAGCTGCAGATTTAACTTGTGCAACCATTCCTCTACTATGCAGAAACTCATAACTATTCCCACCTATAACAAATATATCTCCTTTCCTTAATCTCTCTAAAAAACTCTCATCAATAACTCCAATAGTTTTATCTTTAATCTTCACTTTTACACCCGTCTGATCTGGAATAGTTCCAACATTGGTCATATTGATAACCCTACTCATCTTTCCTCTTCTTCCAATTTCATTAGCTTCTTCATCAAACCAGATTTTTCCAAAAATATATCTTTCTTCTAACTCAACATAATCCCCTGCCAGATATTTCAAAATATCAATAAAGTCTTTTTTAGATAAATTCCTGTAACAATAACTAGTTTTTACTAAATTAAATAATTCATCAACATCCCAAACTTTAGCAATTGCCATGCTATGCAACACCTGAGCTAAAACATCTAAAGCATTTTCTGGTATATGGATCCTGTCTATCTTTTTCTCTATAGCATTTTTTAACAAAACACTGCATTCAACTAAATCATCTCTATCTGTAACAACTAATCTTCCTTTTACAGTTTCATGCATACTATGGCCTGCTCTACCGCAATTATGAGTAAGAACAGATTCTACAAAATAATTATTGTTCTCATTCTTTAAAGTCAAATTATAAACTTTTCCAGAATATTTATTTTTTTGAATAGATTTTATTTTATACCAACATAAATTATCTTTAATATTCTTACTTTTCTTATAATTATCAAAAAGCATATTTCTCAATTTCTTAGCTTTTTTACCATAAAACAAAAAATCATCAATAAGCTTTCTAATATAC
>CAZQVG010000040.1:0-2993 GCA_964596705.1 Candidatus Woesearchaeota archaeon
GATTATTATAGAGGATAATTTTTCTTTCTTTTTTTAACTATTAAACATTTATATATTAGTTGAATTATAAAAATTATATGGATAAAAATAGTGCATATGTGTGCCCGAAATGCGGAAGTACCGAATGGAAATTTCCAAATCCATTGAAAGCTTCTGAATCTATGATAAATACTCCATCAATGGTGAATAATATTTTAGAGTGTAAAAAATGCGGGTATGTTGGGATATTTTTAGAGGTGGATAAAGATAAAGTAAAAGAAGTGCAAAAGGAATTGAGAAAATGAAAATTGTTTTAGGTATTGAAAGTACTGCACACACATTTGGAGTTGGAATAACTAAAGGGAATAAAGTTTTAGCTAATGTTAAAAGAACATATACTACTGAGTCTGGCGGCATAATCCCAATGGAAGCTGCCAAACATCACGAAAGATATGCTGATGAGATAATTGAAGAAGCATTAAATCAAGCAAATATTAAAATTGAAGATGTTGAATTAATTGCATATTCTCGAGGGCCAGGGATGGGGCCTTGTTTAAGAGTTGGGTTAAACAAAGCAAAAGAGTTACATGAGAAATATAAGATTCCTGTTGTTGGGGTTAATCATTGTGTTGCACATTTAGAAGTTGGAAAAGCTGTAACAAAAGCAAAAGATCCTGTTTTGTTGTATGCTTCTGGAGCTAACACTCAAGTAATTGCTTTTGAAGGTGGAAAGTATAGGGTATTTGGAGAGACTTTAGATCAAGGAATAGGCAATTTTTTAGATTCTTTTGCGAGATATATTGGACTGGGATTTCCAGGTGGACCAAAAATTTCTAAATTAGCTGAGAAATCTAAAAATTATATTGAGTTGCCATATGTTGTTAAAGGAATGGATGTTTCTTTTAGTGGGATGTTGACCAAACTTAAACAGTTATATGATAGTAAAAAGTATGATGTTGAGGATTTAGCATATTCGTTACAAGAAACTGCTTTTGCTATGCTATTGGAGGTTTCTGAAAGGGCAATGGCTCATTGTAACAAAAAAGAGTTGTTGTTGGGTGGAGGGGTTGCATGTAATTCAAGATTACAAGAGATGAGCAAGATAATGTGTAAGGAAAGAAATGCTAAATGTTTTATTCCTGAAATGTCTTTGTTGGTGGATAATGGTGCGATGATTGCTATCACTGGAGCAAGAATGTATGAGGGAGGACATAGAACAAAAAAACTAGAAATATTTCCCTATGAAAGGACTGATCAGGTTAAAGTAGATTGGGTATAATTATTCCATCTTCTGTAACTGTATAATTCCTTCTGAATAAAGCTTGCCATTCTTCTGGAGTTATATTGGTTGGCCCTTCAATCGGATATGCTGTCAACACATAGCCACGTTGAGAAACAACTAATTTTGTTTTTGTTTCTCTTGAAGTTATAAAGTATTGTCCCATGCCGGAGTATAAATTTCTTCCAACTATTGTTAGTTTGTCATCCATTATTGTGTCATATAGAAGATCTACTATCTCGTCTTGGTTTAATGTTCTTATCCCTTCTTCTGATTTTGTCAGAAATAAACTTGTTGGTTTTGTAGCATTTATTGTGGCATGCCTATTTATTATATGGATTAATCCTTTTCTTTCGTTCCCTAAGTATAATCGAACTAAGAGAGTTTTATTTCTAGACAAATCTATTTCTTCTTCCCAAAGTAATTGATCTTGTAGTTGAAGTTGTTTGTACATCATGGGAATTTGGGAAATTTATTTTATTTTATAAATTTTTTGTTTGTTATTTTTTTGCGGTAGTAACAAAACGAAAGGTTTATAAATGGATTAGATTGTTAGAATGATACTATGGAAATGTGCGATTCATGTCAAAAACTAGAAGATGTATTATCTCGTCTTAGAGCAAGAAGTAATCACATAGATAAACTAGGAGATGAAGTTTATCGTTATCCTGAGATAATATCAGAACAAGAGAGAGATATTTTAGTTTGTGAAAGTTTAGTGCAAGAAAGGGAAAGAAGAGGAGACTTAATTTTTGATGGAACAAAATATTATGTCTGTAGAAATTGTGATTATGTTTTTGAAGCAGATTAAATTATCTATTTCCCACCTTCATTTTCCACTTTCCTCTTGGAGGATGTTTTGAACTAGGCATATATTCTATGATTTCTAACTCCTGTGTTTCTTGATTATATCGAGCAAATATTCTTGAACCGCTATCTACTCTAAAATGATATTCTTTAGATGAGGAAATTCTATGATTCTTGTTAGATTCTAATTTTTTTACTTCTTCCTCAATTCTCTTATTTATCTTCTCAGATTCAGATCTTAGCTTTCTTAATTGTTTTCTGAATCCTTTTGTTAACCTAATACCCACCTCAACATTCTCTCCTCCTTTCGCTCCTGTTACATCTTCTGCTAAATTTACTACAGGGACTCTAAATGTAGGGGCTTGCCTTGTGGATAATGTTATGGGTCCTGCCCCTTCTAGAGCCAAAGTTTGTGTTTCTGGGAAAAGAAGTTCGGCAGTATTATCAAATAATGATTTAAAAGTAGATCTTGCCTTTCTAAACGCATTAGAAAATGAAGGAACTTCTGCACTCAATCCCAATGTTGCTATCATAAATTCTGGGCTTTCTAATAATCCAACACCTGCAGCATTCCCTGCACTTCCTAAAGAAATAACTTCTCCACCACTTGTTCTACCATATTCTACATAACCTGCATAAGGATCTTCTTCTATCCAAGTATCTTCTAATCTATTGTAATATTCTGGATCAACAGTTGTTGCATCTGAAGAGGCAGTACTAAAAAAATCTGTTCCACTTGGATCAACATAATTCATAGGATCATTAGAGACATAAGTGTACGGATGATTATCCTCAACAGGATCAACAGAAGTAAACCTTCCTAAATCAGAATCATAATATCTCGCACCAAAATAATACAAATCCGACTTATCTAATTCTTTTCCAGTAAAACTATGTTTGATTCCTGTATTCTCAATCTGCTGACCAA
>CAZQVG010000041.1:0-2974 GCA_964596705.1 Candidatus Woesearchaeota archaeon
TTCGGCAAGTCGCCCCAAATTTTCACCTTCGACGAAAACTTCTCTTAATCGCATATGTTATGTGAAATTAAAATTACTCAACAACCGATATCCTTTTATATTTGATTATGGTTCTTTCAATTATGAAAGATTTAGAATATATGATATGCCCAGAAAATCATTATGTCCCATATACTCGCGAGAATCTAGCTAGAGACTTTTCTGATAGAGACATTGATGCAATGAACTTGCAACCTATGTTTGAATTGGGATTATATTGCTTCCAGTGCAATAGGGTATGTGGTTTAAGCAAATTAGAAGAACCAAAAGTTGAATGATAACAAATTTAGAATTCTTTTCGCAAAAACTCTTTTATTTTACCTTTTAATTCTTCTGCAAACTTTTCAAAATCTTCTGTCCAATTTTCTTCTTCATCAAATTCAGGATAAACCATGATATTTATGTCTTGTTTTTGAATATCAATCTCTATATAAATATATGAATTATTCTCTCCAGAAGCACTTATTGATTTTGGACCAAAAGTGATGTCTTTTAAGCCTAATTGTTCAAACTCCTTTTTCTTTCCTAAAATTTTCTGTTCAAGATTAACATATTCTTCCCATAATTCGTTAAGTTTAGAGATTTTTATTTTGTATTTATTTGCCATTCCTTTGATTGTTGATAAATCATGCTTCCAATAAAAATCTCTTTTTTCTCTTAATGATTGAACAATCTGAGCATCTGTCATATCTTGCACTTTTGGTTTTATTTCTTCAAGTATTCTAAGTGCTTCTTTTCTCATTTCTTCATACAAATTTCCAAATTCTAAGACTTTATCCTTCATCATACCATTCTAGAAAGTTTGAACTTTATAATTTTATCGCCCGCCCGCTTACTTTGGATTTTTCGGCTTCGCCGAACGTTGCACTAAAATCCAACCTTCGCTAACGCTCAGAGAAACTAACAGGAATTTAACGATTCCAGAGCATTGCAGGTTTCTCCGACCCAAATTCGCCTATCGGCAAAGATTCGTTTAATGTCCTATGTTATACGAAATTCACTCCGCCCCACCTAAAAAAACTTTTATAAATAGGATGTCTTAAAAGCAGCTGCATTATTACATGATATTGCAAGAGTTAAAGAAGATGATGATCCTACTGGAAAAACCGATCATGCAATCTTAAGTTCTGAAATGGCAGTGCCAATTTTGAAAGAACTTAATTTTTCAGATGAACAAATTAAACATATCCAAGATTGCATAATCTCGCACAGATACAGAACAGGAAACAAACCAAAAACTAAAGAAGCTCAAATTCTATTTGACGCAGATAAATTAGATACTCTTGGAGCAATTGGAATTGCAAGAAGTTTTGTCTGGGTTGGCAGAAATAATGCCAAGATTTATGCCGATACTAATATTGAAAAATATATTGATGAAAATTTAGGCGGAAAAATAAATGGTAGAATCCAAGATAAAACTAAACATAGTCAACAAATAGAATTTGAAACTAAATTGAAATTTTTGATTACCAAATTACATACTGAAAAAGCTAAAAAGTATGCAAAGAAAGAACTGAATTTTATAAAAGTTTTTTAGATAGATTAAAAAGAGAAATAAATAGTGAACTGTAGAGAGGTGGAGCTCAAAATTTAGATCCCATTATCTCTTCTTGATTTTAACGACAATAAATATTCTTCTAGCGGAGGCAAATCTGCAGACTCAGTACCCCTCAATAATTTTGAAGCCCATCTTCTTTCAGAATGCTCACACACATCCTTTATATTTCTTCCAGAAAGACCTTCAGATTCTTTAGCTAATCTCTCTAAATCTGAACCACTAAGTTGTTTTGCATAATTCTCAAATATGCTCATTCTCTCTTCTAGGTTCGGTAAATGAAAATATATACTTACATCAAATCTGCTAATCAAGGCAGGGTCTAGATCTTGCTTCCTATTTGTCGCACCAATTAAAATGGTTTTATCATTTGGTTCAAACCCATCAATCTTCCTTAATAAGACCGATAAAATCCTTCTTGTAGCTTCATAAAGATTTTTTTCTCTTGAAGTTGCAAGAGAATCAATCTCGTCTAAGAATATTAATGCATCTCCCAAATCTCTACAAGTATCTAAAATCATGGAAAGGTTTCTTTCACTCTCTCCATACCATTTAGTCATAATACTTTCAATAGGAACATACACCATAGGAGATCCAGACTCGCTAGCAATTATTCTAGCACTTGTTGTCTTTCCAGTTCCGGGCGGGCCTTCAAACAAAACAGCTTTAGGCCTAATGTTTTCATATTTTTTTCTTGTTCCCCTTGCAATCCTTTCATAAATTTCAGGGCGTTGTAATGGAAGAAGAACCGCATCTCTAATCTCTTGCTTAACATCTTCATATCCTGCAAGTTCATCCCAACTCAATGGCTCTTTAGAATCATAAATTGTCACGCCAAGTTCAAGCAATCTTTGTTTAGGTGATTTTTTTTCGTTTATTAAATTTCCAATTTTATAGGCTCTCACCATTGCATCAATCTCTTGGCTTGTTAGGTCCCCTTCTTTAGATAAATGGACATGTTTTCTAAGAAGGCCCTCATTAATATGGATATAAGAACTACCATTCACTAGCATAAGGCCATCGCCAAGAGAATCTCCTACCTCCATCTCGCCGATTGTTGTCGCAATAACACTTACAATTTTATATAAATCTGCATTATCATCCACATTAAATCTAACAGAAGTTGTTTTTCCATTTCTTTCAATTTCTAATTTAGGTAGCTCAACACCTTCATAATTCTGAATATACTCTTTTATTTCCTTCTCGATAATTTCTTTAGCCTGATGATATGGTATCTTGCCCATATAAAGAGCGAATTATGAACTTATTTATTAATTTTTCGGTCAATTTACTACTTATAAGTTATCATTAATACCTTCTCCTAGAATAATTATTCCTTCTTCCTTTCATAGAATAATCATTTTTAATTGTCATCTTTAA
>CAZQVG010000042.1:0-2301 GCA_964596705.1 Candidatus Woesearchaeota archaeon
ATCATAGAAAGACTGATAAAAAATTTTGGAATAAGAATTAATGTTTTTACAACCCATTCTTCTGGAGAATAATGCAATATAAAGAAGCTTGGAGAATTGTCTTGTTTAATAACAGAAACCATTGTATTGAATTCTCCATCTACAACTTTTTTACCTAAAGATTTTTTAGAACTTTTTAGTTGGAAATCATTTTTACAAGACATACAGTAAAAATCATATGCTTTCTGATTATTGGGATATCTAAATAATTTTTTACTTAGACAGCATGGACAATACATCTGTGAAGAAAACCAATTCTCTGTTAGAACTCTAGCAAGTTGAGACATGCTCTTATAATTTTGAAAAACATTTTTTTGGTATATTGAAATATCCATGTCTTTATATCTAGTTTAGACAATTAATAAATTTTCCCATGTCTCAATCATATGCCATGTTATGATCCTCTCCTAACAAAATTTCAAAACCCCCGATACAACTCTGAAATTGATTGGTCTTTATTTATTCTATAAATTGCTTCTGCAAATAGTCTAGAAAGAGATATTTCGTGATACCAAGGGTTAGCTGCTTTAAATTCTGGGGTTCTTGGAATTGTATCTGTTGTTATTAAATCTGCACCTGTGCTTATTATTCTTTCTAATGCTGAACCGTTTAGCAAGGCATGAGTTGTGCATAAAATTGCCTCTCTTGTTTTATGTTTTCTTAAATAAACAAATAGTTTTTCTATTGTTCCTGCAGTATCAATTATATCATCTGGAATTAAAACATTTTTATCAGTAATTAATCCAGAAACTTTGATTTTTTCCACATAATTGGCCTTGTCGTTGCTCCTTACTTTAAAAGATTGGGCTGCCCGAACTCGTAATTCTCTAGCAAAGACCTCTGCTCTCCTTGCTCCACCTGCATCGGGAGAAACTACAACGAGATTTTCCAATAGATGTCTATAATTTTCTTTTATAAAAGCAAGCAATTCTGGTGTGGAGGGCAGGTTGTCTATTGTAGTATGTTTGTAGAACCCTTCTATTTGCCTTGCATGAAGATCTGCGCAAATTAAATTATCGAATCCTGTAGTTTCAACCATATCGGCTACAAGTCTTGCAGTTAAAGGTTCTCGACCAGTAGATTTATCTTGTCTTGAAAAAGGAAGATATGGAAGGACTGCAGTTAACTTATTTGCGCCTGCTCTTTTTAATGCATCTCCTGCTTGAAGAAGCTCAAAAAAGTTTTGGTAAACATTTCTTTCTGAAGTGGGGTCAAAACAACTTTGAACTAAATAAACATCGCAACCACGTACTGTGTCTCTGATAGATGTTTTTGTTTCTCCGTCGGCAAATTCCATGGTTTCCAAAGGAGATAGTGGAATGTCTAATTCTTTAGAAATCTTTTTTGCGAATTGTTCCCCAGACCTATTGGAAAATAATTTTATCTGTCCGCGCGACATATTTTGATGGGACTTGGGCGATTTATAAATATTTATTGGATTAAATAGACATATAACTCTTCAAATGGAATTTTTTGTTTTGCGATTATTTTAAAAGTAAAATTATTTTTTGTGATTAGTTGTGGAACGTCTGGAGTTAATGATGAGACTACAATCAAAATTTTACCTTTATTGTTTAAGTGTGATTTTGCTTGTTGTAAAAATTTGGATAGAATTTCATTTCCTTTTTTGCCCCCAGTTGTAGCTAGTTTTGAATCTTCTGGCTCTCGCGGATCTTCAGGAAGATAAGGGGGATTAAATATTATTAAGTCAAATTTTTCTTTTATGTTAGAAAATAAGTCTGATTGTATTGCGTTTATATTTAATTTTTTTAGGGGTTCAATTGATTCTGGATTTATATCTGCTGCAAGAACTTCTGCACCCAGTTTTTTTGCTTCTATTGCTTGGATGCCAGAACCTGTACCCATGTCTAAAATTTTCATCCCTGGTTTAATATAATTCTTTAATTGTCCTTTTAATAAATAAGAATCCTCTGCAGGTTTGTAAATCATTTTATTTCTTTAAAGTAGTCTTCTACTCTTTCTAAAATATTTTTTAGATAGAAGTCTCGAATTCTTCTTGTGAATATTGTGTGGAGTTCTTCAAACTCAGTTATTCTATACTGGTTTTTTATGTTTTCTACAATGTAAAGATCTTTTAATCTTTTAAGTTGTCTTCTTACATTTGAAGAAGCAACCCCTTTAACTGGAAGTTTATTTCGTTTTCTTGCTTTAATTACGCGGTCTCTAATTTCTTCAGAAGTCATAAGTTGTTTTTTATATCTATTATTAAGCAAAACTTGTAATATATCTACTACTATATCT
>CAZQVG010000043.1:0-2199 GCA_964596705.1 Candidatus Woesearchaeota archaeon
CTGCTGATAAATGGACTTTTAATTTTGGATTTAGGTAGAGGAAGAGATATCCTCTTGGAGGCTCCAAAGTTATATCAATCTCTGTTCTAATTGAATCTTCTGAAAATCCTAGTTCAATCAAACAAGAAATTAAAGATTCAAATGTCCCATCTATTTCTTCAATTTTAAAGGAATCTATTCTTCCTCCGGGATAACTTTCACTTCCTATTCCCAAAATTTTAGATTTCATTTTCTTAAGATTTGCTTCCTCTCTCAATGTTAATTATTCTTTCAGATCTGGAATATTCTCGATGTTTTTCTCCACAATTTTGATAGCCCACATCTGTTTTTCCAGTAAAAGGATTGTAATAAACCTTTATTGTATCATTTCCAATAAACTTGGGGATTACTGTTTCAATAGTTCCTTTTCTTTGGATGATTTTCTTTGATTCGCTATATAACACTGTTGTTCCAGGTAAATAACTGTCTATTGTTGGTCTAAATTCTATAATCATATCTTGTGTTTGAGTTTGATTTAATCTTTCTTCAAGTTGCATTTTTATTTGCCTCCGATAGGTTTTTATCTAATTCTTCTAAAATTTTTTTGGCTTTTTCTTTTGATAATTTTGGTTCTATATAGAGGTAAGTTAATCCTCCTATTGCGTTTTCAATGGCTTCAGGAAGTAAAAAACTTCCACTCCACATGCCATCTAAATCTCTGGCATCTTTTTCTGCTTTTCTAACTAGCTCTTTGTTATCGGATATATAGTTGGAATATATCTCAATAAGTTTTTTTCTCAATTTTTTGGGGTTTATTTCAGTTACCATCTTATTTGTCTTTAGATAATTCTTTTTTTCTTTCTTCTAGTTTTTTAATAATCTCCTTAGCCTCTTGTTTTGATGGTTTTTTTATGCCGGCAGATGTATAAAAATCAACTAGTCTCCCTATTGCCTGAGTTATAATCTCACTAACTAATGTGGATGTATTTAAGTACTTGCTTTCAATTATCTTAGCTTCTTTTTTTATTTCGTCATTAGTCTTATTTTTAGCTATATAGTCCTTATAAAAATCTATCAGATCGTTTATAATTTTTGTTTCGAGCTCTTTCATCTATCCCTTTCCTCCTTTTGTTAAAAAGATATAAATTAAAAAATTTAAAAGAATCTTTTTAATCCAAGATTGTTTGCATTAAAATCTGCTACAGCTAAGTCATAGCTATCTTTAATTTCTGCTAGTACATTTCCTTGATAATCTTTTATTCTTCCATATGTTAGGTGGTCTAGGTTAGGTCCATGAAAATGTATCTGAGTCCCTGTTTCTGGCATGTCATAGCCAAACTGAAATGGTTGTTCTGTTAATAATCCAAAGGTTTTTCCATTATATAACACTGTTGTTCCAGGTAAATAACTGTCTATTGTTGGTGTAAATTCTATAATCTCCTTTGGTGTTTGATTTGTTCCACAATACATTGTGTATGTTTTTGGCATTGTATGTTCTCTTCCAGGAAACTCTAATGGAACTGTTTCTTGGAAAGGAAGTTGTCTAAAACGGTTTTGGGTTAATCTTTCTTCAAGTTGCATTTTTATTTGCCTCTAAGATGTTTTAATTAATGGTATGCAGAGTTTAAATAAATATCTTTGGTAGAAAAAAATCAACCAAAAAGTTTATTAATTATCTCTAATCTTTTATAACATGTTACCTATAGATGTTTTTGATGGAAAATCTCAGAAAAATAAAATATTTGAGATATTGGCATTTCATGATAAACTCAAGGCTAAAAAGACACATAGAATTCTGAGAGAAAAATATGGTTTAGGTATTTCTTATCAGGCAACATTTAAGTTGTTAAATGAGATGGTGAAGAGGGAGATATTGAAGAAAGAGGGATTAGAATACTCAATAAATGTACAATGGCTGGATAAGCAAAAAAGCTTGATTAAGAGTTTGTTGGCAGGTTCAAAGGATTATCAATTGCAATATGTGTCTGAGAATGTGAGGATTCTAATCTTTCGTAATTTAAAAGATTTTGATAATGAGCTTCAAAAGATGATTTTGGCTTTGAATGAGGATCTAAAAGAGATTATTACTTATTGGAAATCTCCTCATTGTTGGTGGTTGATTGGTTATCCTATAGAAGAGGAAGTTTTATGTGAAAATTATGAAAAACAGCACTTATTTACATATGCTTTAATCACAAGCGAAACTGATTTAGATATATT
>CAZQVG010000044.1:0-2131 GCA_964596705.1 Candidatus Woesearchaeota archaeon
CTTTGTATGTTTGAATGGTTTATGGATCTCGTATTTTGAAAGTTCAATATCTATTTTTGTTCTAGGTTTTATAAGATAAACTTTATCATTTTTTCTTAATCTTTCAGAGACTTTTATTGAGATTTCATTGCCAGGAACTGCCTTTTTAATTTCTTTATCATTTAATCTGATCCCTTTTGCTTTTGTTTTATAATAACCAGTTGTTGTGCCTGTAAATGCTATTATATCTCCATCTTTTAGTTCGTTTTGTTCTATTTTTATTGCAACAACACTTAGTTTTGGGAAGAATTTAGTTACTTTACCAAGTTTTAATTTTTCTTCTTTTGCTATTGAACCATAAAATTTAGTCCAAGAATCATTAGTTGGTGTTCCTAAAAAGAAATTTGTTGAGAATCCTCTATTGTAAACTTTCTCTACTTCTTTTAGGAGTCTTAATTTTTCTTTTTTTGTGAATTTGTTTTTTTGTATCAATTGTAGTGCTTCTTTGTAAGCTTTTGTTACAGTATAAACATAATCTGGACCTTTTGCACGACCTTCAATCTTAAAGACATCTATTCCAGCTTTAACTAATTTATCTAAAATTGGGATTGTACAAAGATCTTTTGGAGACATTACTTGTTGGCCTTCTAAAATAAATTGTCTACGTGGATCTTCTTCATCTATTATTTTGTACCTTCTTCTACATTCTTGTAAACATTGACCGCGATTTGCAGATATTCTGTTATGGAATTGACTCATAAAACATCTTCCAGAATAAGCTACACATAATGAACCATGAACAAAAGTCTCAATTTCTATTTCTCTACCTTTATAATTTAATTTGTCTTTTTTTATTTTCTTTTTTATTTGTTTTATTTGATCTAGAGTGCATTCTCTTGCTAAAACTATTCTTGGAGAGTATTTAGAGAAGAATTTAACAGCTTCGTAGTTAGCAACTGAAAGTTGTGTGCTGATATGGACTTCTATATCTAATTTATTGCATAGTTCTATGACTGCAAAATCTGTAGCTATAACTGCATCTAATTTTGCTTTTTTTGCTTCTTTTAAGATTTTTTCTACCCTTGTTAGTTCGTGATCATAAATTAAAGTGTTTAGTGTTAGGTAACCTTTTAGGTTATTCTTATGCAGCTTTTTCATTAATTCTTCTAATTCTGTTATCTTGAAATTTCTAGCTGAAGCGGCTCTCATATTAATTTGTTCTATTCCGAAATAAACTGCATCTGCTCCTGCTTTTATTGCAGCAGATAATGTTTCCCAGTCTCCTATTGGTGAAAGAATTTCTGGTTTCATAATTTTTAGTTTAAATGTAAATTTTAAAAGGTTAACTATTTGCGGAAGAAATAAGTATAAAATAGTTAGATTAACTTTCTTTCATCTTTATATACATGTATAACATTTACTGGACATGCTTCTGCTGTTTCTATGTTTTTATCTAAATCTTCTTCTGGAAACTCTTTTTCGAATAGTTCTGCATCTATTTCTTTAGAATCAATTAAAGTTGATTTCCCATCCGGATCCATTCTCCAATTTTTTGGATCTAAGGCTGCACAAGAGCCGCAACCTATGCAGTTTTCTCTATCATGTTGATATTTACATTTTGCCATTTTTAATTAAAATTATATGTTTATTTATAAATTTATTGCATTTCTGTATCATACCAAAAAAATTTTTTTGTGAATGGCAAAAATAGAATACCATAATTAATTGAGAGGTTAATCTTTAAATCCAAGCTCTCTTGCTCTTTTTAAATTCACCTTAAGAAGAAGTTTATTCTCAATCAGTTTATCTACAACTTTTTTTTCTGTTTCGGTTAAATCTCCATATACTAATACCTTTTCGATCTTATCAATTAGAGCAAACTGAATTTTGTTAATAATGAAAGTTTTTAAATTTAATTTGGCAATTCCTCCGAATTCTTCTTTTCTATACCTTAAGTATGGACTCTTAAAAATTACAAAATTATTTTTCATTTTTCATTAAGGGATCTATTGCATTTATTTTTCCAAAATAACCTAAAGCTGAAGCCCTGCATCCTCCTCGACAAACCGAAACCAAATGACATTTCCTACAACTTTCTGGAACAAATTTCATAGTTCTCGCATTAATTAGAAATTCATTTTTGTCCCATATT
>CAZQVG010000045.1:0-2069 GCA_964596705.1 Candidatus Woesearchaeota archaeon
CTATAATGGTAACATTTATAAATTATTGGATATTCGCTTTTTTGATGAAAAATGAATACAATAATTGGTTTAACTGCTGAAAAAAATGAAAGAAGTGTTATTCTGGCTTCAGATCTTTTAATAACAGAAAACTATAGAACAAAACAAGAAGTTCGTAATTTTTTTGTTAATAATATTTTTGTTAATAATGATAATTCTACTGTTTTAGCAATCACTGGTGTTTATGATAATCTTACAACACAATTATTAAATTCATTTCAATCTGGAGAAATTGATATAGAGAGGATAGTGAATGAAGGATTTTTTCCACAGTTAAGAGAAATGAATACTGTTCGTGTTGACGGGAGAACGTTTGAAGGGAAATCTTATACTGAACTATTGTTAGCTACTAATTATCATGGAAGGGCAGAATTATATATATGTTGGCCTTTAGGAAAAGTTGAATATAAAGATTGGGCTGTGTTAGGGCCTAAATCAGATGATGTTTTAAATAGTTGGAATTCACTATGTGCCCAAGATGGTTTAGAGAATATCGATCAATTGGATCCAGGGAATCTTGATATAGATGATGCTCTTAGGTTTGCAGTTGTTCCTCCAATTAAGGCAAATCTATATTTTGATGAATTAAACTTTCTATATGCTGTAACTTCTGAAGGGATATATGCTGATCTCAGCAACATGCTTCGGGAGGAATGGAAAAAATCTAAGAGGCGGGCTATTCGTGATTTTAAGAAGATAATAAATGGCGAGTAATTGTTAATAAGTTTTATAAATCTGTTTTTCTATTTTTTTATTAAATGAAATATAGTGAGAAATTAAAATTAGGTTTTGATGGGTGTCCATTTTGTAATCTAAAAAGAGAAGAAATCTTGAAAAGTAATAGGTTTGCTAATTTGATAGTTGCAAGGGCACCGTATAGTAAAGATCATTTACTTGTTGTTTCTAAAAGACATGTTTTTTATTTAAATGAATTAAAGAAAGAAGAACTGGACAGTATAGGAAAATTAGTTTTGTATGGGATGAAAAAATTGCACAATGAATATAAGAATGTTTCAATTGTTTATAGGGAAGGAGAAAAAGAAAAGATTGGGAAATCCATTGATCATTTACATGTACATTTAATTCCTAAGTTGAAAATTGGTGCTGGGAATATTAAGGATAGAGAATTTTTTAGTGAGAAAAAATATTTAAGGGAAATTGAGAGGGTTAAGGGATTATTTTTGAGAAGATTTATAAATTAAATAACTATTATTTTTTATATGAACTCTAATGATTCAGAATATAAAGAACTAATAAAGAAGATATCTAGAATTCATATGCGGGATCCACATGGGACCTTAGAACTATATTGCATTCTTATATAATTTGTCTAATAATTCTAATGCTTCTTTAGAATCTGAATATCTTTCTTTATATTTTTTATATTGTTTTTTTATTCTTTCTTTAATCTCCTCAAAACTAAGACCTTCTTTTGCTTCTGCAAAAAATCTGAACATTATAATCTCTTTAGTAAAAATAGACAATCCATCGGCATATCTAAAAATCTTTCCTTCTGTGGTTTTAGGATTTTCTGATGACCCATGATTTAATATACAATCGATATCTGTCTCATCTAATTTAAATTCTTTTTTTAGGATTTCTAAACTTAATTCTGCATGATTTTCTTCGGATATTATTTTTCCAATATCATGCACCCAAGCAAGAGCAAATAGTTTTTCTTTGTCTATGTTTTTATTTTTTGCAAGAATCTTTATTATTTCTATGATTCCTTCTGAATGTAAGATATTCCATTGATATAATAATTCTGGCAATTGTTTGAATTTTTCTTGAGCAAATTCTTTTGCATTTTCTTGAGTTAGTTGTTTCATTTTGATATTAATTTTAATGTTTTGGCATTTTTAATATTTTTGGAACTATGATGTTGCTTTATTTTGGAGTATATTTGCAATTGCTCTTTTGTTTTCTACATTACTTCAAAAACATGTACATAAATTTGAGAAGAAATTTGAGATGAAATATTCTGTTTTTTTAGCTACTCTTTTGCCAGGGATATTTTATGTGTTAATGGC
>CAZQVG010000046.1:0-1977 GCA_964596705.1 Candidatus Woesearchaeota archaeon
ACGTATGAAAGATATAGTTAAAAGAGACTTAAAAATAGAGAGATTAGAAAAATCAAAAGCAGAAGCAAAAAAAATCCTAAAAGATCAACCATACAAATTAGAATTATTAAAAGAACTAAAAGTCAATCCAACTTTTTACAAACAAGGAGATTTTATTGATTTATGTGCTGGCCCTCATGTAGAATCTACAGGTAAAGTAAAATACTTCAAACTCTTAAAAACAGCAGGCGCATACTGGAAAGGAGATTCAAAAAACAAAATGCTTCAAAGAATTTATGGTACAGCATTTTACGATAAAAAAGAATTAAAACAATACTTATTCATGCTAGAAGAAGCTAAAAAAAGAGACCATAAAAAAATTGGGGAACAATTAGACTTATTTTCATTCCATGAAGAAGGTACTGGATTCCCATTTTTCCATCCAAAGGGCATGATCATATACAACGAACTCATAAACTTCTGGAAAGAGATACATACTAAACAAGGCTATAAAGAAGTAAAAACCCCAATTTTGCTAAACAAAGATCTTTGGGTGCAATCTGGCCACTGGGACAATTACAAAGAACACATGTACATAACAAAAATAGATGGCAAAGAACATGCAATAAAACCAATGAACTGTCCAGGAGGCATGTTAATTTATAAATCAAAAATAAGAAGTTATAAAGAACTTCCACTAAAACTTGGAGAACTTGGGTTAGTTCATAGACATGAATTATCAGGAACTTTAAATGGATTATTCAGGGTTAGAGCATTTACCCAAGATGATGCTCACATTTATTGTACAAAAGATCAACTGGAAGAAGAAATAATCAAACTAATTGATTTGATAGATGAGGTTTATAAAACATTTAATTTAACATATGAACTAGAACTTTCCACTAGACCTGAAAAATCAATAGGCACTGATGAAATGTGGGAAAATGCAGAGTCTGCACTAGAATCTGCATTAAAAAAGAAAAAACTAAAATACAAACTAAATCCGGGCGATGGAGCATTTTATGGCCCAAAAATAGACTTCCATATAAAAGACTCATTAGGAAGAACCTGGCAATGTGGAACAATTCAACTAGACTTTTCATTACCTGAAAAATTTGAATTAGAATATGACGGCCCAGATGGTCAAAAGCACCGACCAGTAATGTTACATAGGGTTGCATTAGGAAGCATAGAAAGATTCATTGGAATTCTAATAGAACATTATGCTGGAAAATTCCCATTATGGCTTTCTCCAGTTCAAGTAAAAATAATTACAGTGAATGATGAAGTTCTAGACTTTGCAAGAGAAGTTGTAGAAAAATTAGAACAAAACAATATTAGAGTAGAACTAGACTCAAGGCAAGAATCAATTTCTAAAAAAGTAAGAGATGCACAAACACAAAAGATAAATTATATAGTAACAATAGGAAAAAAAGAAGTTGAGAATAAAACATTAGCAATAAGAACAAGATCTGGAGAAGTTTCTTTTGGCATAAAATTAGAAGACTTCATAAAAGAACTAAAAGAAGAGATAGAACTCAAAAAATGATATCAGATTTAAAGAATTTCTTGCAAGAAATAAAACAATCTCCCCAGTTTAAAGAATTTCTTGACAAAAATCCATTATCTTATTTAACAAGTGCATCCTACATAGACCACTGGCAACTAGACTTCTATAATCCTAACACAGATAAAATAACAAGCTTCACAAAAAAAGACAATGAAATTATATCTCAAGAATCAGAAGTTTTTAGAACTGAAAAAAAAGACATCCCAGAACTGAAAATAGAACAAATAAAAATATCATTAGAAAATGCAGAAAAAACAATAACCCAAAAATATGAAGAAAAACCAACTAAAAAAATTATAATATTACAACAAACAGAATCTCCAATATGGAACATAACTTATTTAACAAAAACCCTAAAAGTTCTTAATGTAAAAATAAATGCTATTTCCGGAAAAATAATCCAAGAAACCTTTGAATCTGCTTTGGAT
>CAZQVG010000047.1:0-1952 GCA_964596705.1 Candidatus Woesearchaeota archaeon
CTTCTTCTACTTGTATTCTCCAAATTTCTATCTTTTTTCCATTTATTTCTAAATATCCATCCTTAGCAAGTGCATTTTCATATTGAGTAATTTGAAAATCTTTTGGTAAGTCCGGATAAAAATATGTTTTTCTAGAAAACATTACAGGATTTTGGATCTTACAATTTAATGCCAAAGATAGTTTAACTGCTTTATGAATAGCATTTTCATTTAAAGCAGGTTTTGATCCTGGAAAGCCTAAACATATTTCACAAACCGAACTGTTTGGAGTTTTAGATAAAGTTGGGCAACTACAGAATAGTTTAGAGTTTGTGTTTAATGGTACATGAATTTCCAATCCAATTTTTACTTTACCTTTTTTCATATGCATACCCCAATTTTATTAAATTTCCTTCTTTAAAATGATCTGCAATTAATTGCATCCCTACAGGTAGTCCTTCCACATATCCCGCAGGAATTGACATACTTGGCATACCAGTTATACTTGCAGGAATAGTTAGGAAGTCCATTGAATAAATTTGCGCAGGAGTTAAATTTTCAACTTCAGAAAATTTTGGAGGTAATATTGGCATAGTAGGCGTTATTAAAACGTCATACTTTTCAAATAACTTCTTAAATTCTCTTATTATCTTATTTCTTATTTTCAATGCTTTCACATAATAAGCATCCCTATACCCTGCCATCCTTATGAATGTACCCAACAATATCCTTCTTTTTTCTTCATCACCAAAATAAGCATCTCTCACACTAGAGAAATATTCATTATAATATCCTTCTAACGATTTACTCTTACCGTATCTTATTCCACAATATCTAGCAAGATTGGTAGATGCTTCTGCCATTGCAATAATGTAATATACAGGAACAACATGTTTTAATAGCGGAAAACTTACTTCTTCTACCTCACAACCAATCTCCTTTAGAGCATTAATGGCATCCATAACTGTTTGTTTTACTTCTTCTTGAACCGCGCCAGAAAAACTTTCTTTTATATATGCTATTTTCATTCCTTTTATATCAGAACCACAATACTTTGTGTAATCCTCTGCTTTGTCTTTTGTTGTCTGATCTTTTTCATCTTTTCCTGCAATAATACTCAATAGATAAGCTGCATCTTCAACTGTTTTAGTTATTGGACCAATTCTATCAAATGAATTTGCATAATCTATCAACCCGTACCTAGAAACAAGGCCATATGTTGGTGTTAATCCTACAACTCCACAAAAAGCAGAAGGACAATTTATCGATCCTCCAGTAGACTGCCCTATTCCAAATCTTATTTCTTTACTTAATTTTATGTATGCTGCAGTCCCTCCACTCGATCCACCACATACTCTTTTTTTATCAAAGGGGTTTTTTGGAATTCCATAGGCACTATTTATTGAAAAAGACCCAAACCCAAATGCATCCTGTGTTGTTTTTCCAAGAACATCAAATCCCTTTTCTTTTAATTTCTTTATAACTGTTGCATCAAATGGCGGAACATAACCCTCTAAAATTTTTGATCCTGCAGTAGTTTGAATACCTTTTGTACAAATATTGTCCTTTATTACAACAGGGATTTTACTAACATCAAAATCTTCATTAATTGTAACTAAAACTTCATAATCGTCCTTTAATTTCTTTGCTTCTTCAATAACTTCCTTACTCATTTTATTTTTGGCCCCTGGAAAAAGTTATTTTTTTTATGATCTGTGTTTGAGAAGGTTGTAACTTCATCAAAACACTCTCCAATTACATCTGCCCTAAACTCATTCTTTACAACAAGGTCATCCCATAATAAATCTTCGTCTTTAACATCAATACCATCAATCTCAGAAAAAAGATCAAATACCTCTTTAAATTCAGGAATGAATCTCTCTACTTCATCTTCAGTTAAGTTTAGTCTAGCAATTCTAGCAACCTTTAAAATTAATTCTTTGTTTATATCCATTTTTGAAGCGCCTGTGGGA
>CAZQVG010000048.1:0-1920 GCA_964596705.1 Candidatus Woesearchaeota archaeon
CAAAAAACCTTTTTTTACTGTTAATGATTTGAAAAAATTATTAGATGCTTCACAACCAACTGCATGGAATTTGGTTAATAAATTAATCAAAGCAGGGATTGTAAAAGAATATGGCACTGAAAAAAATACAAAAATTTATCTTGCAGAAAAAATCATATTATTGCTAGAAGGAAAAGAATGAAAAAACTAATAACTGAATCGGATGTTGAAGATAATGTTTTAGATATATTAAGAAGTCTAGGTTATGAAATAATTCATGGCGATGAAGAAGATTATTTGCCTGGAGGAAGCAATGCGTTAAGAGATGATTATGATGAAGTTATTCTAATTGGTAAACTAAGATGTGCCTTAAGAAAAATTAATCCTAAAATTTCAAAAGAATCATTAGAATTAGCGATAAAACAAATTATAAGAGTAGAAAGCCAAAAATTAATTGTAAATAATGAAAATTTCCATAAAATGCTTGTTGATGGAATTGATATTCCTGTAAAAACAAAAGAAGGAGAAAGATATAAGAAAGTATGGATTTTCGATTTTGAAAATCCAGAGAATAATGAATTTACTGCAGTAAATCAATTTACTGTTGTTGAAAATAAAATAGAGAGGAGACCAGATGTTATTTTATTTGTCAATGGTATACCTTTAGTAATATTAGAATTAAAAAATTTAGCAGATGAAAATGCAGATATTTGGACAGCTTATAATCAGTTTCAAACATATAAAGAACAACTGCCCTCGTTATTTAGATTCAATGAGATTTTAATAATTAGTGATGGAATAGAAGCAAGGGCAGGGACAATAACTTCACCAAGAGAAAGATTTATGCAGTGGAAAACGATAAATGGAGAGAGACCAAGGAAAGGGTTAACAGAAATTGAAGTTCTATTGAAGGGAATGTGTGATAAAAGTAGATTGTTAGATATTTTAAGGAACTTTATTGTTTTTAAAAAGGAGAGAAGAAAAGGCACTATTAAGATATTGGCTGCATATCATCAATATTGGGCAGTAAATAAAGCAATTGAATCAACAAGAAGAGCTTCTGATGTGTCATCTTCAGAGGTAAAAGAAGCTCCAGAACACTATGGTTTGAAATCTGTGAAAACCCAATCAAAGGGTGATAGAAAAGCAGGAGTTGTTTGGCATACACAAGGTTCTGGAAAAAGTTTAACAATGGTGTTTTATAGTGGAAAGTTAGTTCAAGAATTTAATAATCCTACAATTGTAGTTTTAACAGATAGAAACGATTTGGATAATCAGCTATTTGAAACTTTTGGTGAATGCCAAGGAATTTTAAGACAGAAACCTGTTCAAGCAAATAGTAGGAAAGAATTACAAGACCTTCTTAGGGTTTCATCTGGAGGTATTGTTTTTACAACTATTCAGAAATTCTTTCCTGAAAAAGATAGAGAAAAGTATCCTGTTCTTTCAGAGAGAAGCAATATAATTGTAATAGCAGATGAAGCACATAGAAGCCAATATGGTTTTTCTGCTAAAATTTTGGATAAGAAGGATAAAACTTTGATAACTTATGGTTATGCAAAATACCTTAGAGATGCTTTGCCTAATGCTTCTTTTATTGGGTTTACTGGAACACCTATAGAAAAAGAGGACAAGTCAACACCTGCAGTGTTTGGAAATTATGTTGATGTATATGATATTGAAAAAGCAGTAGAGGATGGGGCAACTGTTAAAATTTATTATGAAAATAGGTTAGCAAAACTAGAATTAAAGCCAGAAGAAAGACCGAGAATTGATGAAGAATTTGAGGAAGTAACAGAGGGTGAAGAGGTAGCAAAAAAAGAAAAACTAAAGAGTAAATGGGCTAGATTAGAGAAACTTGCAGGATCTCCTGAAAGAATAAAGAGAATTGCTAAGGACATTATTAATCATTTTGAAAATAGGTTAGAAGTGTTGGAAGGC
>CAZQVG010000049.1:0-1835 GCA_964596705.1 Candidatus Woesearchaeota archaeon
ATATTGATTTGAAAGGGGTTAGGAGTTTTGATGAAATTTCTGAACTTTTGAAAGAAAAAAATATTTAAAACGCCTCGGGCAGGATTTGAACCTGCGACCCCACGGTTAACAGCCGTGTGCTACCACCAGACTGAGCTACCGAGGCAACAACAAAAATGGGCAAATACTAAGTTTAAAAACTTTTCTATGGTTTATATCGAGTCATTGTTCTTGGGAAAGGTATTGCATCTTTTATTGTATCTAATCCACAAATCCAGGATATCACTCTCTCAACACCAACACCATATCCCCCATGAGGAACACTTCCATACCTTCTAGTATCTAAGTAGAAATCATATTTTTTTGGATCTTCCCCTTCTCTTCTTAGGTTCTCTTTTAATTTTTCTATATCTTCTTCTCTTTGAGAAGCTCCAGCTAGTTCTCCATATCCTTCTGGCCCAATTAAATCAAAACCCAAAACAACTTTTGGATTATCTTTGTCTTCTTTCATGTAAAAAGCTTTAACTTCTTTTGGATATTTTGTAACTATAATAGGAGTATCATATAACTCGCTAAGTTTATCTTCTTCTATAGTCCTTAGATCCTTCCCCCATTTTATTTCAAGCCCTTTTTTCTCTTTTAGTAATTTTAGAGCCTCATCATAAGTTATTCGTGGAAACTTTTTATTTAATGTTGGTTTTAGTTTTTCAATATCCCGACCTAACAGTTCTAGTTCTTTTTTATTCTTTTCAAGAACTTTCTTAACAACGTGTTTGATTAGTTGTTCTACGTCATCTTGAAGATATTCAAAGTCTTCCCATGCAACTTCCATCTCAGCTATCCATAATTCTGAAAGGTGTCTCGAGGTTTTTGATTTTTCTGCTCTAAAGGCTGGCTGTATTGTAAATATTTTCTCCAGTGCAAAAATTGCAGGTTCTGCATGTAATTGCCATGTTTGAGTAAGATAAATGGGTTTGCCATAATAATCCACTTTAAACAATGTTGATCCACCTTCGGCTTGCATAGCCAAAAATGATGGGCTGTGATATTCATAGTAACCTTTGTTTCTCCAGTGTTCCCTCATTGCTTCTAAAACAGTATTTCTTATTTTTAGAATAGATGTCATTTTTCTAGAACGCAACCACAAATGACGCATATCTGCCAAAAATTCTGGGCTTTGATCTTTATTTATTGGAAAATCCTCTGCAATGTGGACTATATTCAGTTGTTTTACTTCAACTTCGTATCCAGTTGGAGCACGAGTTTCTTTGTATACATTTCCTTGTAGCTCGAGTGAACTTTCAATTAATAATCGATCTGCTTTTTCTACTAATTTTGGGTCCTTAACTACACATTGAATTATGTCAGAAGAATCTCTTAAAACAATAAATATTTTATCTTTTAATTTCCTGATTCTGTAAACCCAACCTCTAAGTGAAACAGTTCCAGATTCCTTAAATGCTTCTTTTATAGGAATAAATTTCATTTTATTGTCTAATTTAATTTAGTATAAAAGTTTTTCTTTTTAAGGTGTTAGTCTTTCTGGGTCTCTTGGAAGCAATATTGCTTCCCTTACATTATCTAAATTTAATAGCCTTTGTATCATCCGATCCAATCCCAACCCCACTCCGCCATGAGGAGGGCAACCAAACTTAAAAATTTCTGCATAGGAATGCATTTTATCTAAATCTACCCCTTTCTCAGTTGCTTGTTTTTTAAGAATCTCATATCTGTGTTCTCTCTGTGCGCCTGTAGCTATCTCAACCCCCTTCCACAACAAGTCAAAACTTTTTGTTCCTTTTGGATTATTTTCTGGTTTCATATGATAGAAGGGACGCACTTCCCAAGGATAATCA
>CAZQVG010000050.1:0-1788 GCA_964596705.1 Candidatus Woesearchaeota archaeon
AATAAAGGCAGTGGATGGAATTATTATTAATGTTGAAAAAATCGATGATGCTAAGAAGGTTGAAGTAATAAAAAATGATGAAATTGTAAGTGAATATGCTTTGGAATCTAGTTCTAACAATGGCAATTATGTTGGAGGAGTAGGTGGAAAAGAAATAGATATCTTAGAAGTTTTTCAGTCTTCATAAATTTCATCTAGAACCCTCTGGATTTCTTTGGCTTTTTTTTCACCTAATTGATTTATCTTTGTCAATTCTTTAGGATCGGCATTGATTATTTTTCTTACTGTTTTGAATTTATTTAATAATGATTTAGCGAGTGAAGGTCCGACACCTGGCAGAGATTCTATTATAAACTCTTGTTGTTCTTTTGTTGTTAGAGGTTTTTTATCAATTCTAACTCCAATATCTTTGAATTCTTTATTTTGTTCCCTTAATGCAATTGCCCTTATCAACTCCGCTGTTTCTTGGGGCGTTTTCGTTTGTATTATTGGGATCCCGTAAGAAGCAACTATTGTTGCTAGCATCCCTCTAATCGCGTTTGGGTGTATATTTCTTTGGGAATATATGTCTTCTTCTCCTTCTATGATTATGAGAGGTTTTTCAAAATTATTTTTTAGGTCTTTTAATTGGTGTAATAGCCTTTTATCTATTATGGAATCTACAAAGTCTTTTGGGGTTTTTCTTTCTATTCCGACTTGGGAAGATACAATAAAGTCTGCTGTTGATAAGGTTTCTAGTTTAATGTTTAGTTCAAGTTCTTTTAGTTTTTTTATTACTGTTGATTTGCTTTCTCTTGAGTCTGCTAAAATTGTTGGATTGGTTGAATTTTGTGTAGTGTATCTTTCTAGAGTTGGTTGTTTTGATAAATTAATCTTTTCTTTTAATTGAGTTAAGAGTTTGTGCATTCTTTTTTCTTTATGATATGCTGTCCAATGATATGCTTCATCCCTTGTGTTTTTGGTCATTAAGACAATTAATCTACCTGTTGAATGCCTTGCAGTTCTTCCCCTTCTTTGAATAGATCTTATAGCAGAAGGAACAGGTTCGTAGAAGATTACAAGGTCTACTTTTGGTATATCTAAACCTTCTTCTCCGATAGATGTTGAAATTAAACAGTTATAGATACCTTCTCTGAATTCATTTAGAATTTTTATCTGCTCTTTTTGAGTTAATCCTGTGTTTCTCTTTTTGGCTTGACCTACAAATAATTTAGCACTTATGTTTGGAAGATTATTTAATTCATTTTCTAATTCTTTTGCAGAGTCTCTATATTGGTTGAATATTATTATCTTTAATGCAGGATTTTTTGTTAACTCTTTATTTACTATTTCTAATAATTTTTTTTCTTTTGGATGCTTTATGTTTTTTTCTAAAGCAAGTTTTGTTTTTATATAAGCTGATTTTATGTTTAGGTCTTTTGTTAAATTTTTGATTGCTTTTGTTTTTGATTTTTCTGCGTTTTTATAGAGGCCATCTAAATAATTATAGAGGCTTTTTATTCCTTGGGTTTCCAACAGTTCGATTGCATGGTTTATTTTTAATAATTCTGCTATAAGAGAGATTGCTTTGAATATCTGAAAATCTTTTTCACCTCTAGAAATTTGTCCTTGTAATGAGGCTTGAATTGCTATCAATTCTTTTTTTGAAATGTTGTTTGTTTTTGGTGCATATCCAATTGATTTTATTTCTTTTAGTTTTAATTTATATGCAGAATCTAAATATTCTTTTATTTGTTTTAATTCTTCTGTTAGATCTAATTTTATCCATTCAATGTTTATTTCTTGGAC
>CAZQVG010000051.1:0-1623 GCA_964596705.1 Candidatus Woesearchaeota archaeon
GGGTTAGATATTTCATAATCACATATTGTGCAATTTTTTTCTATTTGCTGAGCTCGCATTTGTTCCACCTCCTTTTTCAATTCCTAGCCCTGGCTAGATAGTTTATTCTGCCAAGAGATCTAAGAATTAATTTTCATTTAGACCTCTTAGCAACCATAAATATTGCTAAAAGATCTAGTTTGCACTAAACACTTCATATTGTTGTTTTGTAGATTGTTTAGTGCCATAGATATTTCATAGGCATACTAATATAAAAAGATTGTGAACCTCAAATATGCATGTAAGCTTTATAGAATCATTATTCAACAGTAACTGACTTTGCTAAATTTCTAGGTTTATCTATACTACAACCACGTTTTTTTGCAATATGGTACGCTAATAACTGGATAGGGATTACAGAAATTATTGGCATTAAAGGTTCTGAAACTTTTGGAATTTTTATCATTTCATCAAAAAGTTTATTTTCTTGTGTAGAAATCGCTATTATTTTGCCTTTTCTCGTTTTTACTTCTTCAATATTGCTTAAGATTTTTTTGTATAATCTGTCTTCGGGAGCAATAACGATGACTGGCATATTTTCATCTATTAAAGCTATTGGGCCATGTTTCATTTCTGCAGCAGGGTAGCCTTCTGCGTGAATATAAGAGATTTCTTTTAGTTTTAAGGCTCCTTCTAGAGCAACTGGAAAGTTGTAGTGCCTTCCTAAGTATAAAGCATTGTTTTTTGTAAAGTATTTTTCTGCGATTTTTTCAATTTCTTCTGATTGATTTAGTTGTTGTTTTATTAAATCTGGGAGTTTTTTTAATTCATCTATCATTTGTTTTGCTTTTTCTTTAGATAAAATGTTTCTTAATCTTGCTAAGTAGATTGATAGTAAATAAAGAATTACTAAGTGGGATGTAAATGTTTTTGTGGATGCAACTCCTATTTCTTGGCCAGAATGTAGGTATATTCCGCCATCCACTATTCTTGAAATTGTTGATCCGACTACATTAACTATGCCAATTGTTTTTATATTTTGAGATTTTGCTTCATTTAATGCTGCTATTGTATCTGCAGTTTCTCCACTTTGGGAAAGCGCAATTATTAAGTCGTTTTTATTTAAAACTGGTTTTTTATAGCGGAATTCTGAAGCATATTCTGCTCGCGCAGGAATCTTAGCAATTTCTTCTAGTAGGTATGCTCCCACTAAACAAGCATGCCATGAAGTTCCACAGCCAAGCAGTATTATTTGGTTTATGTTTTTTAGGTTTTCGTCTGGAATATTTAATCCACCAAATTTTGCTGTATCTTCTAAAATTCTACCTTCAAAAGCTCGTTTTATTGTTTTTGGTTGCTCGAATATTTCTTTTAGCATAAAATGTTCAAATTGTCCTTTTGAAATCTCTTCTATGTCTTGGTTTAAAGTTGTTATTTCTCTGTTTATGTGTAAATCTTTGAGATTCTGGATTGTGTAATTGTCTTTTTCTAAAATTGCTATGTCGTTGTCTTGTAGATAAATTATAGAATGAGTATATTTTTGGATTGCTGATATGTCTGAAGCAGCAAATATTTCATTTTTTCCTAAGCCTATTATTAATGGGCTGCTTTGTTTTGCTAGGTATAGTTTGTTTGGATTGTTTT